>JANNDF010000028.1:0-3591 GCA_031387445.1 Planctomycetia bacterium | reverse complement strand
CCCGCCCCGGGGGGGCGGACCCGAACCTCCGACCGAGACCAGCCGCTACACCCACTTGGTCACCGCCTAAGTGAATCCCCTATTCATCACCCACCCCTCGGCCGGCGCTGACCCAAGCGCCGGCCGCGTCAGTTTTTGTAGCGCAATTGCACGGCCGCTATGGCCCGCTCGACCCGCTCGACCGGAATCGCCTCCCTACTCGGTGGTGGTGTCGCCGCCGATCAGGTGTTCGGTCGGGGCGGCGAGGACCGACCCGCGGTCGATGTTCTTCTTCTTCAGTTTGGTGTGCAGGGTGTCGCGGCTGATGCCCAGCACGCGGGCCGCCTGGCTCACGTTCCCGGCCGTCTGGCGGAGGGCGCGGGTGATGGCCCACGTCTCGATGTCGTCGATGTCCAGGCTGGCCGGCACGTCGGTGGTGACGGCGGGCGCGTCCGGCACCGGGCCGAGCGGCAGCAGGTCGGCGTCGATCACGTCGCCGTCGCTCATCACCGCCCCGCTCTCCAGGATCGCCCGCAGTTGGCGGACGTTCCCCGGCCACGCATACGCGAACAGCTTCCGCTCGGCGGCGGCGGAGAGCCTCAGCGGTTTGCGGAGCTGTTGCGAGATGCGCTCGAGGAAGAAGCGGGCCAGTTCGGTGATGTCCTCGGAGTGTTCCCGCAGCGGGGGTACCTTTACCGTGATGACCCGCAGGCGGAAGAGCAGGTCCTGGCGGAACTTGCCGGCCCGCACCTCGGCTTCCAGGTCGCGGTGGGTGGCGGCCACGACCCGCACGTCCACGTTCACCTCGCGGCTGCCGCCGACCGGGCGGAACGACTTGCCCTCGATCACCCGCAGCAGCTTGGCCTGGCATTCGAGCGACAGGTCGGCCACCTCGTCGAGGAACAGGGTGCCCTCGTCCGCCTGCTCGAACAGGCCGGGGTGGTCGTGATCGGCGCCGGCGAACGCCCCCTTGCGGTAGCCGAACAGTTCGGCCTCCAGCAGCGTCGGGGCGATGGCCGCACAGTTGACCACCACCAGCGGGCCGTTCGCGCGGGGGCTGTGGCGGTGCAGGGCCAGGGCGACCAACTCTTTGCCCGCCCCGGTCTCGCCGGTGATGAGCACGGTGAACGGCAGCGGGGCGGCCCGGCCGATCTGCATCCGCAGGTTCATCATGGCCGAACTGTCGCCGATCAACTCGTCGGCCACCGGCGCCGACCCGCGGAGGCGGAGGTTCTCGGCTTCCAGCTTGCGGCGGTGGCGGAGGGTTTCCAGCGACGGGGCGAGGAACCCGCTGACCGCCTCCAGGAAGTGAACGTCCCGCTCGGTGAAACTTCGGCCGGTGCGGTAGGCGTGGATGGCGGCGAGCGGCTCGCCGGCGTACCCGCCGACGGGCAGGCACACGGCGTCGGTGAACGAGGCCAGGCTGCCGGCCGACGACATGCCGGCGGCGGCGTCGCCGAACAGCCACACGCGGTTGCGGGTGGTCCGCACCTGCTCGGTCAGCCGCTTGCTGAGCGTCACGTCCACCGGCACCCGCTCGGGCATGACCATCTTGGGCATCGGGTCGGACGGGTCGAGGCCGAGGTAGCCGACGAACGTGGCCGAGGTCTGGTTGAGCATCGTCCGCAGGGACAGGCGGATGAGCTCTTGCGCGTCGTGCGAGCCGACGGCGGCGGTCATGTACTTGACCAGCGCGGCCATCTCGTCGAGCCGCAGGCTGGTGTCGTCGTCGTTCGCCGGGACGGTGACGGGCTGGGGCAATTCGCGGACGGTCCCACCCGTCACGCGGGTCATGCGGGCCGGGTCGAGGCCGACCGCCCCGCTGGCCGTGGCCGGGTTCGGGGTGTGCTCGGCCACCCCGGCGGTCGGCGGCAACACGGTGCCGACGGTGAACCGGAAGCGGGAGTTGCCGATCTGCAACTCCGCCCCTTCGGTCAGTTCGCCGGCCCCTTCCAGCTTGCCGCCGGCCAGTTTGCTGCCGTTCAGCCCGAAGTCGCGGACGTACCACTTGCCGTCTTCGAAGTACACCTTGGCGTGCAGCCGCGACACCAGGTCGTCGCGGATGACGAACGAGTTGTCCCGGCTCCGCCCGATAATGACGGTGTTACCCGGCACCAGTTCAAGGGTGTTCGGGGTGCAATCACCGGATTCGACGGTCAGTCTGGCTCGCATGTCGGGGGGCCTGGGCGCACGGGAAAGACGAGATCGACGGTACGGCGGCCGCGGGCTAACATAGCACAAGTACCGGACGACACGATTCAACATAGACCGGAATCACGACACTGCGCGAACCGTCGCACAGACAAATTTACCCGCATTGTAAACATACAGCACAGGCGAAACCATCTCACCGCCAAGAATTTCGAATACCCCGACACCCCACTCAGGAGAATTTCCGCATGCAGACGAAAATTGAGGGCACAGCTTACGTCCTCGGTGACAACATCGACACCGATCAGATCATCCCCGCCCAGTACCTGACGTACAACCCGGCTATTCCGGAAGAGTACAGGATGTTTGGCAAGTACGCCTTGATCGGCGTGCCGAACGACCAGGCCGGGCTGCCGAAGGGCCACCAGCCGTTCCACCCGCCGGGCGGGGACGGGTTCGTGTCGCCGTACACGTTCGTGGTGGGCGGCAAGAACTTCGGGTGCGGGAGCAGCCGCGAGCACGCCCCCGTCGCCCTCGCCGCCGCCGGCATCAAGGCCGTCTTCGCCGAGTTCTACGCCCGCATCTTCTACCGCAACTCGGTCAACGGCGGCTACCTCACCCCGGTGGAGAGCGAGGGGCGGTTGTGCGACCGCGTGGCCACCGGCGACCTGCTGCGGCTCGACCTGACCGCCGGCACGCTGGAGAACGCCACCACCGGCGAGACGTACCGGGTGAAGCCGCTCGGCGAGGTGCTGCCGATCGTCGAGGCCGGCGGCATCTTCGAGTACGCCAAGCGGGAAGGGATGCTGAAGTGATGCGTTCTGCTCGCTCCGCGAGCGGGTTGACGAAGACCGCTCGCGGAGCGAGCAGAACACTTGAGAGGGTTCGCCGTGCTGCTGGCCGAGATCCACGGCAAGTCGGTGGCCGAGGCCCGCGACGCCGAGGACTACCTCACCTCCGCCGTATTCGGGCACCTGCGGTACGTCCCGCCGGGGGTCTTCTGGCATGAGTTGTTCGCTGAAGCCCGAACAGTTGATGATCGGCCGCTCATCCTCCCCGACCTCGCCACCGCCGACCGCTTGGAGCTCGAGTTCTGGCCCGGCTGGGCAGTTGGCGTACCCGATCTGGTACTCACCTTCCACTTCCCGAACGGCCGCTCTGCGGTGGTCGTCATCGAAGTCAAACTCTGGTCGGGCAAGAGCGGGGTGGGCGAGCAAGATCAACTGGTGAAGTACCTGAGGGCCGCGGACGCGGCCGGTTTGCCCGCGGTCCTGGTGTATCTCACCCCCCGCGACCCCGGCACCGAACTGCGGGAGAGCGTGAATGCCATTCAGTTAAGCCGCAAGTGTTTGCCGGCGTATCTCTTCGCGCAGGATGCGACGGGGGCGGATCATGTACGGGTACTTCTTCGCCCGTCGTTTCTGGCTCCGCGGCTCGATGCGGTCCGGCCGGACGGGGTTC
>JANNDF010000021.1:0-6982 GCA_031387445.1 Planctomycetia bacterium | reverse complement strand
AAGCGGCTCCGCAAGGTGGCGAAGATCTGCGAGGACTTCGGGTACCGCCGGCAGTTGTCCGTCTTTTTGGTTCGCGTTTCCGCAACCGAGTTTGTACGCTTACGCACCCGCCTGTACGAAGCTGTCAATCTGGACGAAGACTAGGTGCTGTTCCTGCCCCTGTGCGGCAAGTGCTGCTGTGGAATCGAAGCTCTCGGCCGGCCGACCGACCCGGCCGAGAGCAAAGACGTGGTCTTGGTGGTGTGAGGCATCCGGCGAACGGCGCGACGTGAGTCCGCCGGTGTGTCTTGGTGAACCGGCGGCGTCAGCCGCCTGGGTGAGTCCCCACCCGTGGGGTTTGCCAAACGACCGAGGAGGTTGGCCCGTGACCGAAAAAGAGTTCAGCGACCAGTTCGCCAAGTTGACCGGCCACCCGCCGTTCCCGTGGCAATGGTCGCTGTTCGATCAGCATTTCCGCCACGGCGACATCCCCGCGTCGTGCAACCTGCCGACCGGCCTGGGCAAAACGTCGGTCATCGCCGTCTGGCTGATCGCGTTGGCGAACAAAGCCAACGTCCCCCGCCGACTGGTGTACGTCGTCAACCGCCGCACGGTGGTGGACCAGACCACCGACGAAGTCGAGAACTACAAGAAGCGCAAGGTCGCCGGCATCCCCGACCTCGCGATCAGCACCCTCCGCGGGCAGTTCGCCGACAACCGCGAGTGGTCGGCCGACCCGTCCCGCCCGGCGGTCATCTGCGGCACCGTGGACATGATCGGCAGCCGCTTGCTGTTCAGCGGGTACGGCATCGGCTCGAAGTCGAAGCCGCTGCACGCCGGCTTCCTCGGACAAGACGCCCTGCTCGTCCACGACGAAGCCCACCTCGAACCGGCGTTTCAGACGCTGCTCGAAACCATCGAGAAGGAACAAGACCGCTGCAAGGACTTCAACCCATTGCGGGTGATGGCGCTGACCGCCACCCCACGCAGCGAAGGCGAGGTGTTCGAGTTGACCAAGGCCGAGCGCGAGATTCCGCAAGATTGGGAGACGCGGCCGAAGGAACCAATCCGGTACGTCTGGCAGCGGCTGAAGTCGAGAAAGGCACTCGGCTTCCAGTCTGCGAAGCGGGATGCCGTTGCGAAAACGATCGGCGAGACGGCCCGGAGCAAGTGGGCCAAGTCTGGAAAGGCGGTGCTGGTTTTCGTCCGCACCATCGACGACGTGAAGACGGTTTACGCTGCACTGACGGACAAGAAGAACGGCGGGGTGGAAGCGGACCAAGTTCAACTGTTGAACGGCACCCTCCGCGGGCTGGAACGCGACCGACTCGCGGCCTCCGACGAAGTTTTCGCACGGTTCACACCCGAACCGAAAGTGACACCCAAGGAAGGCACCGTCTACTTGGTCTGCACGTCAGCCGGCGAGGTGGGTGTGGACATCTCCGCGGACCACATGGTGAGCGACCTGACCACCCTCGACAGCATGGCCCAGCGGTTCGGGCGGGTGAACCGCCGCGGGGAAGGGGCGGCGGAAATCGACGTGGTGTACGAGACCGACCCCGACACGAAGAAGGCGGACGACGGGTTCGAGCAGGCCCGCTGGAAGTCGAAGGCGGTGTTGGAGCGACTGCCGAAAGTCGACCGCCACGATGCCAGCCCATCGGCCCTGGGGGTAGTCATGAAGGCGCTGACCAAGCAAGAACGGGAGGCCGCATTCGCCCCGACGCCCGTCATCCTGCCGGCCACCGACATCCTGTTCGACGCCTGGGCACTCACCACCATCAAGGACAAGCTGCCCGGCCGCCCGAAGGTGGAACCCTACCTGCACGGCCTGCCGACCAGTTGGCAGCCGCCCGAAACGCACGTCGCGTGGCGGGAGGAGGTGGAGAAACTTCAGCCCAAGTACCAGTCCGATGAAGAACGGGAACTGCGTCAACAGGCGGACCGTAAGGCGCTCGCCAAACTCGCCTCGGCCTTGCTCGAAGATTTCCCGCTGAAGCCACACGAGTTGCTTCAGGACCGGATGACTCGGGTGCGAGCGGCAATCGACATTCTGGCCGACGAACACCCCGCGGCTCCGGCGTGGTTAGTGGCCGAAGACGACGAGGTAACGGTGACGACGCTCCGTGAGTTGACCGTGATCGAGAAGCGGGACGGCAAGACGGTGTACAAGATCGACTCTCGGTACGGCACCATCTTGCTCCCGCCGTCGATCGGCGGGCTGAACGACCAGGGGATGCTTGATCCGAAAGCCACAAAGGCGGATGACGTGAGTTGCCTCTGGTTCGAGGACAAGCAGCGGACGAAACCTCGCCGCGCCCGTGGGGACGACGAAACCCCACCGGACGGAATGCGGCTTGTCCGTCGCCTGCCGCTACCCGGCGGAAGTGCGGATGCAGACCCGGAATACTGGTACTGGTTCGCGGTCGGGAATGAAGGCGACACATCCGCGCGAGCGCCGGTCGAGTGGTGGGTTCACGTCAAGGACGTGGAGGATCACACGGCCAAGATCGTGGACAAACTCCCGCTCGGCGACCTCCGGGAGGCGGTGAAGTTGGCCGCGAAGTTCCACGACCACGGCAAGAAACGGAAGCTGTTCCAGACCGTGCTGGGCAACCGGAAGTACCCGAACGTCTGGCTCGCCAAGTCCGGGAAGAAGGGCGGGCGGGTGAAGGAACAGTACCGCCACGAGTTCGGTTCGCTGCTCGACGTTGACCAAGAGGTGAAGGGTGAACACCGCGAACTGATCCTGCACCTGATCGCGGCCCACCACGGGCGGGCACGCCCGCACTTCCCACCGGACGAAGCGTTCGACCCGGAACGGCCGCAGCAACTCGCCGATGACATGGCGGTGTCAGTGCCACGGCGGTTCGCCCAGCTTCAGCGGACGTACGGGCGGTGGGGGCTGGCGTACCTGGAGTCGCTGTTGCGGGCGGCCGACTGGGCCGCCAGTGCGAACCCGTCGGAGTTCGTGAAGGAGGGCGAATAATGACCGAACCGACAGCCTCGATCACGGTGGCGGTGGACCCGACCAACCCCGGCCAGTTCTTCGCCTGCTGCGGCCTGCTCGAACTGGCCGACCGCCTCTGGCCCACCGCGGAAGGCTGGTTCTCGGCGGACGGGAGGCAATTCCACATCGCGTGCGGGGGCACGTTGCACAAACTCATGGAGGCGATTGCGAACGCGAAGTTGATCCACAATGACCCGGACGATCCGTACTCGTCTCCGCTGACGATTGGCGACCCGTTCCGCCCGCTAAGCGTGGACTGGTGGGTCACCGACCGCACCGGCGCGAAAGACTTGAAGGTGTGGGCAGGCACAATGGAGAGTTACGGTATTGCTCACGCCATGCAACACTCCATGAGAGACGAGCGGTTCCGCCTGCCGTCCCTGTTCGATGTCGGGATGGTGGTGCAGAACCCGCACGAGCCGGCCAAGAAGAAAGAGCCGTACTACTTCGATGCCCGCCGTGCGCCGAATGCCCACGCACGGGATGTCGGGTTCTCGACGAATGACCTCGGCCTGACGAGCACCGCGCATCCGGCGGTGGAGTTCCTTTGCCTCGTCGGGTTGCAGGTCGCACGACCGGCGTTCACCGACGAGTCCCGAATCTACGACTACTTCCTCTGGCCAGTACCGCTACCGACGAACCTGTTGCTCGCCGCTTCGTCGGGCGCACTCGAACTGCCCGGTCAGCGCGGCTACCGTTTCGAGAACTGGTTCCGCACCGGGCAGCGGAAGCACAAAGCGTTCCGTACCGCAATCCCCCGTCCCGCTCAAGGAGCATGAACGATGGCCACGCTAACGCAGTTCGACCACTACCTCACCCACGACGGCCCGGCGGCGATCGTGCAGAAGCAACACCTGATGCCGGTGGAAGGCACCGATGGTGTGCTGTTCCCGGCAACGTTCGCCTCCGGCGACGGCTTCGCCGGCGGGTACAACATCGACGTGTTCCCGGACGACAAGGATGTCAGCCCCGGTCTGGCTGCCGCCATCAAGGACGGCAAACTGAAGCCGACGGCCGAGTTGTTTCCGCACAGCAAAAACGTCGCCCTCATCGACAGCGTCGGCGCGCAGGCGAACCGCATCGAGCCGCTGTTCAAGGAGGAGAAGTACAAGCACCTCGTGCCGCAATATGCCGTTAAGGCTGGCGACAAGGAGGTGAGCATTCTCGATGCCGCGCACCGCGCCGGTGATGCGCTCGTCCGCTGTTCGTCGCTTCAACCGCAGTTGCAGGCCGCGTTCAAGGCGGTTCAGAGCGGGGACGCCACCCCGTTGGCGAAGGTCGCCCCCACCTCGCTCGTGTTCGGCGTCTGGGATTCTCGTGACACGCAGGCGAAGTTGCCCCGTGTCGTCGCCTCCACCATCCGCGCCTACGACGTTCGGAAACTCACCCGCTCGGCGCAGTTCAACCCGCCAGTGGACTACGCCGCGCTGGACGTGTTCAGCGAAGAGGAGAAGGCCAAGGCGGAGGGAGACAACAAGAACCCGCTGGCGAAACGCGGGTTCGTCCACGTTCCGGCCACCGGCTCCCACGGCGGCGTGATCGCCGACGGCGGTGTGTTACGCACCGCGACGCTCGGACTGGCGGCGTTGCGCCAGCTCCACGCCGGCAAAGATGAGAAGGCCACGCTCGCCCTCCGTCGCTACATCCTCGGTCTGTCGCTGGTCGCGTTCACCTACTCGCCGTCGGGCTACCTCCGGCAAGGATGCTTGCTGGTCGTGAACGGCGAACAGCCCGGCGAGTTCGTCGAAGTCCACCCGAACGGCGACCGGAAGCCGTGTGGTGTCACCCACGAGCAGGCACTCAAGTTTGCCACCGAAGCGGCGAAGGCGTTCGGAGTCGAAGAGGGCAAGACGGTGCCGTTCGACGCGGCTCGTGCGAAGAACGATGTGAAGGCGGAAGCGGATGGGAAAGGAGCGAAGAAAGGCAAAGGCAAGGGCAAGGGAGCGGAGCCCGCACCCCCGTCCACGGAGGTGCAGGAATGAACTCCTTCCTCCGCATCACTGTCCGCTTTCTCCAACCGCTTGCGCACGGGCGGAAGGACGGCGGCGAACCGGAGTGGCCGCCGTCGCCGTTCCGGTTGTTCCAGGCGCTCGTTGCTGCCTCCGCGGGGAGGTGGAACGAGCGGTTGCTGCTGAACTACGCCGTCCCGGCCCTCGCGTGGCTCGAACGGCAGATACCCACCGTCATCGTGGCACCAACATCAGTCACGACCGACACGCCGTATCTGCTCTATGTCCCAAACAACACTGCCGACTTGCTCGTACCTGCTTGGAAACAGGGCGATGTCACCAAATCGACAAAGCGCGAACAGAAGCCCGTTCGCCCGACCCATCTGGCCGATGAGGCGGTCCACTACCTCTTCCCGTTGCCGGAGGATCGAACCGAGTTCGAGAAGCACCGCGGCACGTTACAAGATGCCGCCCGTAGCATCACCCACCTCGGCTGGGGCGTCGATATGGTCGCCGCCGACGCGAAGGTCATCACGCAAGCCGAAGCCGACAAACTGTCCGGCCACCGCTGGCGGGTGGTGCCGAGTGGCGGCACGCCCCTCCGCGTGCCGAAGGCCGGCACCCTCGACAACCTGATCGACAAGCACAAGGCGTTCCTCGGCCGGCTGTCCGCCGACGGGTTCAAGCCGGTCCCCCCGCTGCAATGCTTCGACGTGGTCGGCTACGCCTCGCCGACCGTGCCGTCCGCCACCCCCGCCGCCCCGCGGCCGGTCGTGGCGTTCGAGCTTCGCACACCCGACTTCGGCAAGTTCCAACCTTACGACCCGTGCCGTCGCACCCGCGACGTGGCCGGAATGGTCCGGAGGGCGGTAGCCGACCTCGCCGCCCGCATGAGGCCGTTCGGTTGGACCGACGAACACATCAACATGTTCGTTCACGGACACACCCCGGACGGCAGGGACCGGGCCACCGGGCCGGCCGCCGACCGCCGGTTTACGTACCTACCACTGCCGTCGGTGCTGCGGTACGACGGCGGCAGCAAGGTGGGGGACATCCGCCGGGTGCTGATCGCCGCCCCGCCGGAATGCCGGGATGCCGTCATGTGGGCGAAGGTGTTGAGCGGGCACGAACTGACTCCGGAGCGGGACACCCGCCCGGCCACGTTGCGGCTGATCGACCGTCCGGAGTCGGCCCTGGCATCGGACCCGAACCTGGGGCCGTACTTGGGAACCTCAGCGTCGTGGAGTACGGTCACGCCGGTGGTCCTGCACCGGCACGACATCGACGACCCGGCGGAGATCCGCCGGCGGCTCGTGGACGCCTTCCGTCACGCCGGATTGTCGGGCGAGCTGCTGGAGGGGGTAGATCTGGAGTGGGGGCGTTTCGGGTATCGGGCGGGTGTGGAACCGGCCTTCCGATACATCCCGGCAGACACGATGACCGGCCCACGATACCATGTGCGGGTGTGCTTCCGACAAGAAGTGCGAGGTCCGCTGGCAGTGGGGGCCGGACGATATCGCGGGTTCGGCCTGTTCATCGCCGAGCGGTGACGAGGGCGAGACACCGACGACGTATTTTTTTTGGCCCGACGGCCGTCCGAGCGGCGAGGCCGTGAACGGGCCACTGACATGCGATTCCGACGCTGGCTCTTTGACAACCTAGACTTATGGCGGGGCCGCGGCAAACCGACCGCTCGCACGCCGCATGTCCTCTGCCACCACAGGGTTACCACTTGGCCCACCAACGTCGAAGTCTTCCATCAGGGGCAAAACGTGCCACCGCTCGCACAGGCGACCTCAGGTGGCGACAGAAACGGCACTTACGAAGTCGTGCGTCACTCCACGGTGTTCAACCGTGGCCGAATTGAAGCCAAGTGTAAATAATGTTTAAAGGAACGTCCATCTTAGTCACTCCACGGTGTTCAACCGTGGCCGAATTGAAGCTAAAGATGGCCGGTCCTTTAAACATTATTTACACTTGGCTTCAGATCGGCCACGGTTGAACACCGGGGTGTGACGCACGACATCGTAAGTGCCGTTTGTGT
>JANNDF010000743.1:0-1481 GCA_031387445.1 Planctomycetia bacterium | reverse complement strand
GCCGCCTGCCGGGCGGCACTTCAGAGTGTGCCGCCCGGCAGGCGGCACCTACATCGAAACCATCACCCGCTTCACAGTCGTCGCCTTGCCCGTCGTCGCGTCCACGTCCACGATGGCCCCGCTTAGCCGCACGTCGCCGGTGGCCACGTCGAACATGGTGGGCACGAAGTCGATGGCAGTGGACAGCAGGCGGTCGATCCGCCGGCCGAGGACGGAGTCGAACGGGCCGGTCATGCCCACGTCGCACACGAACGCGGTGCCGGCCAGAATCTGCTCGTCGGCGGTTTGCACGTGCGTGTGCGTACCGAACACCGCCGCCACACGCCCCTTCAGGTGGTGCAGCATCAGGTACTTGTCGGACGTCGCCTCGGCGTGCACGTCCACCAAGATGACATCGGCCTTCCCCTGCAACTGCCCCAACACGCGGTCGGCGGCGGTGAACGGGCAGTCGGCGTGCGGCTTCATGTACGTGCGGCCGAGCAGCGACACGACGGCCAGGCGCACCTCCCCGACTTTCACGAGTGCGTACTCGCGGCCGGGCGCAGCCATCGGAAAGTTGGCCGGCTTGCAAATCGGCTCGGCCGGCTGATTCAGCACGTCGACGATGTCCACCTTGCGATAGATGTGGTCGCCGAGGGTGACGGCATCCACGCCGGCGGCACGGATCTGGCGGTAGTCGCGCGGGGTGAGACCGGAGCCGTTGCTCGCGTTCTCGGCGTTGGCGACGACCACGTCCAGCCGTTCGGACTGGCGGAGGGCGGGGACGAGTGTGCGGACGGCCGAGACCCCCGGCGCGCCGACAATGTCCCCGAGAAATAGCAGACGCACGACGTCACCTCGTTGGGCGTTCGAGGGGAAGCCTGGAGAGAAAGTGTTAAAATACAGACACCGCCTGAATTGAACTCACGAAATGTTCACGATTCCTACTGTTCTCGCCGACCACCTGCGGGCCCGCGGCGGGCTGCTCTGTCAGTCCGCCGACGGGCGGTTTGCGGCCGACCACCCGAAGCCACTGGCCGTGCTGCCAGGGTCGTTCAACCCGCTCCACGTCGGGCATCGCACCCTGGCAGCGGTGGCCGGGCGGCGGCTCGGGTGCGAGGTGCATTACGAACTGAGCGTGACGAACGTGGACAAGCCGGAGTTGTCCGACGACATGGTAGCCGAACGGGTGCGTCAGTTCGTGAGCGTGGGGCCGGTGTGGGTGACACGGGCGGCGGGGGTGGAGGCGAAGTCGCGGTTGTTTCCCGGAGCGGCGTTCGTGCTCGGCTTCGACACGGCCGTGCGGCTGATCGACCCGAAGTATTACGGCGGGGAACGTGGTCGAGACGCGGCGCTGGTGAGGTTGGCCGAGCGCGGGTGCCGGGTGATCGTCGGCGGGCGGGCCGACGGGGAAGGGGTGTTCCGCGTGTGGGAAGACGGTCTGGCCGGCGAGTTCCGTGAGCTGTTCGAGGTGATAACGGCGGGCGAGTTCCGGGTGGATG
>JANNDF010000010.1:0-6403 GCA_031387445.1 Planctomycetia bacterium | reverse complement strand
CCTAACGTCAAAGCACACGTCGGCATCCGTCCCCGGTCAGGCGGTGCCGCGGCCGATGACCGGGATGCGGAGCAGTTGGCCGGTGCCCTTGATCCGCAGCACCACCACGCTGCCCGCCTTCAGTTCCCCGCCGCCCACGTCCTTGTCGATGTGCAGGGTCAGCGTCCAAATGGTGCGGTCGCCCTTCCGCCCGACCTCCAGCGTCGGGTCGGCTTTCAGGTATTTCGGCTCGGTCAACTCGGGCACCACTTCCAGTTCGATGCCCGGCGTGTCCGACACCAGCGACACTTTCCGCGACAGGCCGTCGCGGGAGCTGAACGACCCCAAGTCGATCTTGTCGTCCTTGGCGTTCGTACCTTCGATCAGCCGCACCACCCCCAGCAGGTGGGCCTTCACCTTCACCGTCGGGGTGTTGGTCAGCACCAGCCCGGTGCCTTTGGGGACGAGGCCGACACTCCGCTCGAACGGCCCCAGGTCGGCGTCGGTCGTCTTGCCGTCGCCGGTCGCCGTGCGGTTGAACCGGAGGGTCGTCTTGTACGCCCCGGCCACCCGGAGCATCGGCGGGTTCGGCGACTCCTTGGTCGGTTGCGGGGACATCTGCCGGGCCAGGGCCGCCATCTCGTCGGGGGTGGCCGGCACCGGCGGGCTGAACGACAGGTGCGGGGAACGGGCCGCGTCCACGTCCGGCGGGGGGAGGGCGGTGAGCAGGCCGTCGGCGGACGGGGTGAACCCGCGGGTGGACGAGCAGAAGTAGACGGTTTCCTCGGCCGTCTTCACCCCTTCCGGCATCGTCTTGAAGTCGATGACCTTCGGGTACACGTCGCACGGCTCGACCAGGGTGAGGACGGTGAACAGTGGTAGTGGTAGCGGTATCGGCGAGTCCGACCGGGTACACTCGAACCGCGTCTCCAGCACCTTGGAGGCGCTCAGCGTCACGTTCAGCCGGATGATCGCCCAGGCCGGTTTGTCCGGGCTGGTGGCCGCCGGAACGATGACCTCCGAGACGGTATCCCCGATGTCGCGGGTGGAGTTGGGTGGCTTCATCCGCTTCCAGTCGGCCGCGGGCACGGCCGCTTCCACCCTCTTTCTCGCCCGGTAGGCCGCGTCGTTCAGGCCGAACGGCGGGTCGTCCTCGCCGAGGGCCGGCTTGCCGGCGATGCCGCCGACCAGCGCCCCGAACGGCTCCGGCTCGCCCTCCGGGTCGAACGGCAGGGCGGGGACGAGGGCGATTTCGGCCAGCGAACACTGAGCGCAACTGGTGTAGCCGAACTTGACCGTGATCGGCACGTCGTTCTTGTTGCACACCCAGAAGGGCACGGTCAGGTTGCCCGCTTCGTAATACTGCTGGCACTCGCGGTACTCGGCGCGGCCGGAGGTCGGCTCGTACCGCCTCTTGTCGGCGTAGACCAACAGCCCGGCCTTCGCCACCTCGCCCGGCCCGTTCGGGTTGGTGGCGTCGTCCGGCTCGTTCTTCGGCAACTGCGAGATGATCGTGACGCCGAACACCAGGGCGACGAGCGCACCCACGGCGATCCCGATCTTGGCGTTCGTACTCATGGCGGTGCGTTCCGGGCTGGGGCTGTCAGGAGTGTACGCCGCGGGCGGGGCGGGCGTTCGGCGGCCGGTCTGGAACCGCCCGCGTGAGCGGGCTGGGTGGTGCCCACCCGGCTGGCTGACGCCGGCGGTTCCAGGAAAAGCACCGGCCGCCTGACGGCGACCGTTCGCCGGCTACTTGTCCTTCTCTTCTTTCAGCGGCTTGCCGTCGGTGCCGATCGGGCCGACGGTGGCGATGGTCAGCTTCTTCGGGTCGAGGTGTTTCTTCGCCACCCGCTGCACGTCGTCCACCGTTACCGCCGCCACCGCCTTCTTGTACTTGTCCAGGTAGTCCAGCCCCAGACCGTACCGCTCGGTCAGGAGTAACTGCCCGGCGATGCCGTCGTTGGTGGCCAGCAGGAAGGGCAGGCTGCCGAGCAGGTACTTCTTGGCGTCCTCCACTTCTTGCTCGGTCGCCTTCTCGTCGCGGATGCGGGTGATCTCCTTCAGGAACCCCTCCCGCACCCAGGTGTACTTCTCGCCGAACGTGCCGATGTACCCGACGAATAGCCCCGGCTGGTCGCCCGCGCTGTTGGCGATGCTGGCGTTCACCGTGTACGCCAGCCCCTGGCGGTCGCGGAGGGTGCTCGACAGACGGTCGGTGAACCCCGGGCCGACGCCGAGTACGTTGTCCATCACCAGCAGCGCGTGGTAGTCGGGGTCTTTGCGGGTGATGCCCAGGTGCCCGACGAACACGTGCGTTTGCGCCGCCGTCGGGTCGGTGATGATGATCTCGCCCGGCTTGCCGTCCTTCGGCGGGTCGGCCACCTTCAACTCGCCCAACCCCTTCCGCTCCCACCCGGCCGTCAGGGCTTCCAGCTTCTTCGTCATCTCGTCGGCGTCGAAGTCGCCGACCACCACCACCGTGCACGCCGACGGGGTGAACGTCGCCTGGTGGAACGCCTTCAGGTCGTCGGCGGTCAGCTTCTTCACCACCTCTTTCTTGCCGTACTGCGAGCGGGCGTACGGGTGGTCGCCGTACACGGCCGCGTTCAGCGTCTGGCGGGCGCGGTTCTGCGGCTGCGTCTCCACGTCGGCGATGGTGGACAGCAGTTGCGCCCGACGGCGATCAACCGCTTCTTTCGGGAAGGCCGGCTGCGTCATGCACTCGAACAGCAGGCCGAGGCCGGTGTCGGTGTCGGGGGTGAGCACCTTCACGCTGCCGCCCGACGAACTCAGGCTGAGGCTGCCGCCGGTGCCCTCGATGATGTCGGCGATCTGCTCGCCGGTGTGCTTGGCGGTGCCCTCTTCGAGCATCTCGCCGAGCAGTGCGGCCACGCCGGACTTGTCGGCCGGTTCACGGAGCCGCACGTCGCGGATGTAGGCGTCGGCCACCACGATCGGCAGGCGGCGGTTTTCGAGCAGCAGGGCGGTGACGCCGGACTTGAGGATGACCCGCTTCGTCTTGGTTAGATCGACGCCGGGGGCGGCGCCGGGCTTCGGTTGATCCCGGTGAACAATTCTGGAACCGCCGGCGTGAGCCGGCTGGGTGGTTGACAAACCGGCACCCGGCCGGCTCACGCCGGCGGTTCCAGGGTCAACCGAAATGCCGCCCTTCTTCTCCACTTCGTCGTCCGGGATGCTCCACACGATCACCGCCTTCTTCGGATCGAGCAGCTTCTTCACCGTCGCCTGCACGTCGGCGGCCGTCACCTTGTTGATCTTCTCCAAGTACGTCTTCGGGTAGTTCGGGTCGTCGTACATGGCGCCGCGCGCGACCAGGTCGCACACACTGTGCACATCTTCTTTGCCGAACAGGAACGCCGCTAGCATCCGCCGCCGCACCCGCTTCATTTCCTCTTCCGGAATCGGCTTCTCGGCCAGTTTGGCGATCTCCTCGAACGCCGCCTTCTCCGCCGCCTTGCGGTCCTTGCCTTTGATCATCTCCACGTTCACCCCGAACCATCCGGGGTGCCGCCCGGCGTTGTTCTGAGTGGCCACCCCGTTCGCCAGTTCCTCGCCCTCCACCAGCCGCTTGTACAGCCGGCTGGTGCGGCCGTTGCTCAGCACGTCGTCGATCACGTCCAGCACGTAGTCGTCCGGGTCGCCCACCTTCACCGTGTTGTACCCGATCATCAACCGGGCCACGTCGAACTTGCTCACCATCTCCTTCCGCACCGGGGCCGTCCGCGGCTTGCCCGACAGCGGCACCTTCCGTTTCGGCAGGTCGGCCTTCGGGATCTTCTCGAACAGCTCCTTCACCGTCTTCAGGGCGTCGTCCGGGTCGAACCCGCCGACGATCACCAGGGCCGCGTTGTTCGGGTGATACCACTGGTTGTAATACCGCGTGATGATTTCGGCGGTCGCCCCGCGGACGTGCTTCTCCTCGCCGATCACCGGGTGCGAGTACGGGTCTTTCTCGGGGTACAGCAGCGGCAGAATCGCCTTGTATTCCAGGTCCCACGGGCCGTCTTCGCCCTTCTTCAGCTCGGCGATCACCGCCCCCTTCTCCTGCTCGAACTCGTGCTTGGTGTCCACCTTCGTGTTCCGCATCCGCTCGGCTTCCACCTTCAGCCCCTCCTTCCAGCGGTCGGCGGCGAAGTCGAAGTGGTACACCGTCATGTCTTCTGACGTGTAGGCGTTGTTCCGCCCGCCGTTCCGCTGGGTCATGCGGTCGATGTCGCCGGGCTTCAGCTTGTCGGTGCCCTTGAACAGCAGGTGTTCCAGGTAGTGGCTCAGGCCGGTGGCGGATTTGTCTTCGTCGCACGACCCCACCTTGTACGCCATCATGGTGGTGACGACGGGGGCGGTCGGGATGGGCAGCATGTGAACTTGCAGGCCGTTGTCGAGCGTCACGGACTTCATGGCCTTGAACTGGTCGTTCACGGCGGCGAGCAGTTTGGTGTCGTCGGCCGCGGGCTTTTGCCCGAGGGCGGGAACACCGAGGGCGGCGAGCAGGGCGACGGCAATCACGCGGCAGCGTGCGTGCATGGGAACTCCATCCGGGGTGGAGAAGGGACGGGTATTTTACGGAGAGAGGTGCAGGCGGATGAACTCGACCACTCTTCTGGGCGATGACCCGGCCATCGCTGCCGTGCGGGGGGCGGTTGCACAGGTGGCGCCGACGGACGCCACCGTGCTCATCCTCGGCGAAACCGGCACGGGAAAGGAACTCGTGGCCCGTGCCGTTCACGCCCAGAGCCGGCGGGCGGGCAAGCCGTTCGTACCGGTGAGCGGGGTGGCCCTCTCGCCGGGGCTGATCGTCAGCGAACTGTTCGGGCACGAAGCCGGTGCGTTCACCGGGGCGAACCGGCGGCGGGTGGGGCGGTTCGAGCAGGCCGACGGCGGCACGCTGTTCCTGGACGAAGTGGGCGAACTGCCGGCCGACGCCCAGGCGGTGCTGTTGCGGGCACTTCAAGAGCGGGTGATCGAACGGGTCGGCGGCGGGGCGGTGGCAGTCGATGTGCGGGTCATCGCCGCGACGAACCGCAACCTGCAAACCGAGGCCGATGCCGGCCGCTTCCGCTCCGACCTGTTCTTCCGCCTGAACGTGTTCCCGATCACGGTGCCCCCGCTGCGGCAACGCCGGTCGGACATCCCGGCACTGGTCGAGCATTTCGTGAAGCTGTTCGCCGACCGCCACGGTCGGGACATCCGCCGCATTCCCCCGCATGTCTTCACCGCCCTTTCCGCTCACCCGTGGCCGGGCAACGTCCGCGAGTTGCAGAACGTGATCGAGCGGGCGGTGATCGTAAGCGACGGGCCGAATTTGGCATTCGACCACAGTTGGCTGGTCGGGGCGAGTGTGGCCGAGACGGCGAAGACGTGGGCCGAGCAGGAGAAGCAGCGGATTCTGGACGCCCTCCGGGCCACCGGCGGGCGGGTGTACGGCCCCGGTGGTGCGGCTCATCGGCTGGGGCTGAACCCGACCACCCTGTACGGCAAGATGCGGAAGCACGGCATCAGTCGCAACGCGACCGAGTGGGAATGACCGCCCGCGGGTGGTACACTCGCGTTCGGCTCCTGCTCTTATCGGAGGCGGGTCATGACCGTCGAGCGTCGGGCGCTGTGCGGGATCGTGGGCGCGGCGATGCTGCTCTATGTGGT
Organism: Planctomycetia bacterium; assembly: GCA_031387445.1. Lineage (GTDB taxonomy): Bacteria > Planctomycetota > Planctomycetia > Gemmatales > Gemmataceae > JALHQU01. Next base: position 763 of record JANNDF010000010.1, on the reverse strand, counting down.
CGTAATATTCCTGACCAACCACGCGCCTCAGAGGGGGTTCTTCTGCATCTGTTGCGGGTGGTGGTACGTCTTTCCCGAGCCGTTTGCCACCATCGCCGGCTACCTCGTGTCGGCGGTCGGCTTCTACCTGCTCTGCGTCGCGGCCTTTGGGGATCGGCTCCGCTCTCGCTACTGGTTTCTGTACCTCCTCCTTGCTCATATTCTGTCTGCCGCCTTGGTCGGCGGCTTGCATTTGCATTGCGTGCTGTTTCCGCCTGACTGGATCGAGGATTAACCGCCTGTCGTCACCCGTCCACATTTCGTCATCACACCACTCGCCTCGCCCTGGTTTTTCAGCTATTTCGCACCGGCACAGCGAGTGCCATAGCCGCCGGCGGGGAGTCCCCCCACCGGAGCAATTCAGATGGCCCACGTCGTGACCGAACCGTGCGTGAACTGCAAGTACACCGACTGCGTGGTGGTCTGCCCGATGGAGTGCTTCTACGGCGACGAGCGGCAGTTGTACATCGACCCGGACGACTGCATCGACTGCGGGGCGTGCGTGCCCGAGTGTCCGGTCGAGGCCATCTTCCAGGACGTGAACGTGCCGTCGCACTTCACCTCCTACATCCAGTTGAACGCGGAGCGGGTGAAGGTACTCAAGCCGCACGGCCGCGTGACGGAGAGGCAGCCTCGGTAGCGGTACATTGCACCTGGAATGGTGGGTCGGACCACCCCACCTCTCCCCTTGAGGGAGAGGTCGCCGACCCGAGCGGAGCGAGGG
>JANNDF010001190.1:0-4719 GCA_031387445.1 Planctomycetia bacterium | reverse complement strand
TCGCGCTCGTCTCCGCCTCGCGGCGAACCGGGTGTAGGTCGCGGTCGAGCGGGTGCGCTGCACCGCGAGGCCCGACAGCGAATCACGTCTTCTCAGCCGGTGAGTAAGTCACTCAATTCGAGTGGTTCGAGCGCGGCCCGCATTGATTCGTACTTCTCGGCCGCCAGTTCGCCTCGCGCGTGTCGGGTCACGAGAACCTCAACCGTGCCGGCCACGGCTTTTGGATGTTGCCGGATGAATGCGACAAGGCAGGCATAGGTTGTTGGGCCAAACGACTCCCCGATCCCGCCGAGCGTTGCCAGGGCCAAGTCCACCAAACCCGGACAGCACTCGAACGTGTTCGGATAGATCCGCCGACAGCTACTGCAAACCGTCGTGCCAACAGGGTGAAGTTCGATCGTGAACTCCCCGCACCATCCCTCGCCCAAATCGGGATCGATCTGCCCCAAGTAGTGTCCCGTAGGATCGGAACTGCCAATCAGCAGTCGGTTCCCACAGTGCGAGCAACCGACCTCCTCACTGCCGAGGGAGTATCGCACCAGCATTCCACAGAGCGGACAGGGATCGCCGTCCATTGCGAAGTTCTCGTTGTTGTCGGGCCTCGCCTCCCTTGCGGGAGGCTCGACCACGACCTACACGACGCGCTCGCCTGCGGCTCGCGGCTACTTCATCTTCTTGGCGGCTTCGCTCAGTTCTCGGCAGGCGCCTTCCAGGTCGCGGTTGCCGGTGCGGGTGGCCGTCGCCAGTCCCTTCTCGGCGAATGCCAGCGCCTTCGCCGCCTGCTTCGCGCTCAACATCGTCTCCACCGCCGCGATGTAATACCGCCCTTCGTCCGGGTTCCGCTCGATCAGCTTGTCGAACGCTGCCGCGGCACCGTCCGCGTTGCCCGTCTTCGCTTGCAACTGAGCCGCCCGTAGGCCGAACTCGTTCGCCCGCTTGCCGCTGTTGTGCTCGGCGTCGTAGGCCAACCCGGCTTCGGTGGCCGCGAGTGCGTCCTTCGGGTTCCCTTCGGAAATGGCCGACGACACGATCGCCAGGTAAAGGGCGTAGCGGTCGGGCTTGGCGGGGTTGGCCGGTTTCTTCACCGCGGCCTTGGCGAACGACACGGCCAGTTCGCGGGCGTCGAGTTTGAGCGCCGCCTTCATCGCGTCTTCCAGTTCGGTGGCCGAAAGGGCGTCCGTGCTCAGTCCGCCCAGGTCGGCGGCGCTCATCGCGCTGAAGTCTTTCTTGACCGGCGCCGGGGCACCGGCGGCGGCGGCTCTCGTCACGGCGAGCAGTTCCGGCGGGGTCTCACCGGCCGCCTGCTTCTCGACGCCCAGCTTGTGCCGCAGGCGGTTGAAGTCGTACAGGTCGAACTGCACCGCCTGCCCGCCCTTGGCCATCCGCGGGGCGGACGCCACGGTGCAGTCGGCGTGGAACTGGATGACGCCGAGCAGCCGCTTCCGCAACAGTTTGCTGCCGGCGGCGTCGAGCGGGGTGGCGCCGCCGAGCGCCCGCAGCGGGCGGTGCGCCCACGCGTTCTCGTAGTAGTTGGCGGCGTAGTCCTGCATCTTCTGCTGGGCCTGCGCCACGTCGCCGATCTGGATCGGGTACGCGAAGGCGGATTGCGTGATCTCGCCGAGCTGCGCCGGGCCGACCTGCTCGGTCGGCTCGCCGACGGCCATGTTCACCCGGTCGCGGACCTCCACCGCCACCTTCTGCGCGTTCTCCCGCTCGCCGTGCCACACCCGCATCATCCGCCCGACGATCTGCACGTTGGCCGTCACCTTCGCCATCGTGGTGCCGGTCTCGACGAGGCTGGGCAGCGGCTCGACCAGAATGCAGCTGAACATCTGCCCGCTCTCGTCCGACTGCGGGGCCATCATGCGGCCCTCCTGCCCCCACGTCTGGAGCAGTTGCACCACCGCCTGCGGGTCGCGGATCTCGAAGTAGAAGCGGTGCTCGGCGTAGTCCCCGTCCTTCTCCATCCCCTGCCCGCACCGCAGTACTTCCACAATGGCGGCCGTCTCTTCGGCTTTGGCGTCGTCGAACTCCAACTCCACACTCTTGTTCAGCGCCTCGATGGCCGGCCCCTGGTCGCCGGTCCAGGCCAGCACCAGACCCAGGTTGAACCACGCGGCCGGGTCGGTCGGCACCTCTTTGGTCTGTCGCTCGAACGCGATTTTCGCGTCGGAGAAGCGGCTCGACTCGCCCGCCAGCATCGGCGAGGCGGTCGGGCGGAAGGCGTACTTCTTCTTCACGCACTCGGGCATGCGGGCGTCCGGGCCGAACATGCCCTCGTACTGCTCTCGCATTTCCGGGTCGCCGGGCGAGAAGTGGACGGCCCGTTCGAGGGCCACCCGGCAGGCGAGCGGGCGGTTCAGCACCAGCTCGTTGCGGGCGATCATCTCGTACACTTGCGAGAGCTGGTCGTGCGCCTCCGGCGGGTACGCCTCGGCCGCCTTGCGGTACAGGAGCAGCGCCCCGATCACCTCCCCCTCGCTCTGCCGGAACAGCCCCCGCAGCAGGTGCCCCATCGGGAAGTTCGGCTGCAGGTCGAACGCCTTTTGCAGCTTCTCCTCGGCCTCCTCCATCTTCTCTTCGCGGAACAGGATGTGCGCGTAGTACCCCCACACCTGCGGCTTGTCCGGGTGCTCCTTGGCCAGTTGGTCCATCACCCGCAGGGCGTTCTCCAGTTGCCCCTGCTGGTACAGGTCGAGCGCCCGCTCGATCTGCTCCCAGTAGCCGGTGCAGCACCACTTGAATTTCTTGCCGCTGCCGCAGGGGCAGTTGTCGTACGCGCTCGGAGGCATGAGAGGTCTCGAAGGTCGGAATCTTCGCCGCCGTCGCGTAGGGGCACCCCTTGTGGGTGGCCGGCGAGACGGGTGGGCACCCACAAGGGGTGCCCCTACGGTTCGGTCGAGGGGTGAGGTGTCCCACCACCCGCCGGCTTGCGCACTGGTAGCAGTCAGGATACGGGTTGCGGCGGGGGGCGAAAACGGCGGTCGGGCGTTTGACAGTTCCGCCGCCCGTCCTACGGTTGCGTGCTTTCTCTCCGCCTCACAACCCGCACAGCCGGCCCGCCCGAGCGCGAACGGCCGACGCCCGCGGCTTTCGTTTCCCCGAAGGATGACCCCCCGATGGTAGCCAACGACCTGGGCGCGTGCGAGTGGTTCGTGTGGGACCTCCGCCGCAGCGCCCTCATCGACCGCGGCCAACTCGACCAGTTGGTGAGCGAGTTCCTGAAGCGGAACCCGCGGGCGGAAGCCCCCGCCCTGGCCGATTATCTGGTGCAGCAGGGCACGCTCACCCCGTTCCAGGCGGAGCGGATTCTGGGCGGCAAGAGCGCCGGCCTGGTGCTCGGGCCGTACGTGCTGCTCGACGCCATCGGCCAGGGGAGCATGGGGCAGGTGTTCAAGGCGAGTAGCAAGAACGACGAGGGCCTGTACGCGGTGAAGGTGCTGCCGCGGCGGAGCATGTGGAACGTGCGGCTGGCCCGCCGCCAGGTGCGGAGCTTCGGCCAGTTCAGCCACCCGGCGGTGGTGCCGTTCGTGGACGTGGGCACGGCCGGCGGGCTGCACTACCTGGCGTGGCCGCTGGCCGAAGGGCACACGCTGGAGGCGATCGTTCAGCAGAACGGGCGGCTGCCGGCGGCCCAGGTGGCCGAGGTCGGCGCGCAAATCGCACAGGGCATGTACACCGCCCACCAGAACAGCATCTTCCACGGCCTGCTCAAGCCGTCGAACGTCATGCTCGGCTCGGACGGTCAAGCCCGCCTGCTCGACTTCGGCATCGGCTCGCTGCTGGTGGAGAACGACGGCGAGTCGCTCGTGGACACCATGAGCACGGCGAACACGCTCACCAGCGGGCTGGACTGCTCCAGCCCGGAGAGCGTGATGGACCCGACCAACCGCACCCCGACCGGCGACCAGTACAGCCTCGGATGCACCCTGTACTTCTGCCTGACCGGGCGGGTGCCGTTCCCCGAGGGGAGCGCGGTCGAGAAGATGATGGCCCACCAGACGAAAGACCCGCCGGCCGTCCGCGAGTACGCCCCGGACTGCCCGGACGGGCTGGTCCAGGTGGTCGCCCGCCTGATGGCGAAGAAGCCGGACGACCGCTTCAGCGGGATGGACGAGGTGACCGAAGCGTTGGAGCCGTACCTGGCCCCCGGGTCGACGGCCGCGTCGGTGGAAACCCCGCCCGCGGCCGGCTCGGCGCACCGGCTGGCCGGCCTGCCCGGCCGCGGCAGCGGGTCGGCCGTCCGCCCCGGCGCCGCCCTCGGCGGTAGCCGCCCGGGTGTGGCCATGCCCCCGCAGACGCCAACCCCCGGCCACGCCCGCCCGGCCCCCGGCCGCAGCAACGTCGGCCAGCCGAACCCGTTCGCCGCCCCGATGCCCGGGCGTGCCGCCGTCGCGGCCCCGCCGATGCCGGCGTCGTTCCCGCAACCGGCCCCCGCCGCCCGCCCGATGCCCGGCCGCGCCGCCGTTCAGTCTCGTGCGTGGCCAGCAGCCCAGGCCGCGCAGGCCGACGAGGTGCCACTCACCCCGGTCGGCGAACAGCCGGGCAGCGCCCACGCCGCCCGCATGAGCGCCAGTTGGACGACCGGCGCCCTGCCCGAGCGGAAGCAGCCGGCGTTCGGGCTGGTCGGGTTCATCGCCGCCGCCCTCACCGTCATCGTGCTCGTGTTCGTGGCGGTGAAGGTGCTGATGCCGGACGTGCTCCACTTCAACATCGGGC
>JANNDF010001189.1:0-1092 GCA_031387445.1 Planctomycetia bacterium | reverse complement strand
CTTCCACTTCGTCGGCAGGAACGTCTTGAGCTGTTCAATCGCGCGCGATTTCACCTCGGCCGCCGCGTCGGACTTCAGCACGCCGAGCATCGTCTGCCCGGCGGCGGTGTCGTCGCTCGCGGCGAGGATATCGACGATGCGGGCCTTCTGCGGGCCAGTCAGCTTGGCGTCGGCGAGCAACTTCTCCATCTTCGGCAGCATCGACTTCGGCCGCAGCTCCCACACGAGGTCGGCGACCTTGTCGTTCCACTCCGGGAACTGCTTCTAGAAGTCGGCGAGGAAGGCGTCCCGCCGCGCCGGGTCCGTCCCGCACGCGATGTTCAGCGCCGCGCGGTAGAAGATGTCGGAGCCGTCGTACAACTTGGCGAAAGCGTAAAACTCCTGGATCAACATGGCGTTGAGCGCGACGCCACGATAGTGGACCAGGGTCTCTCGGGCGTAGGCCAACCCGCCCAAGTAGTCCGGGGCGATGTCGCCTTTCCGCGGAGCCTTCAGGGTGAGTTCGGTCTTCCCGTGCAGGAACACCTGATCGCACCTCATGAGCATCGGCAGGATCTCAGCCAACTGTTCCGTGGGCGTCGCCAACGCGAGCGCCTCGAAGGACGCCGACTTCAATTTCTGGGCATCGTTGAACCCGTTGTTGGCGAGGATGTGCTCCGCTCCGGCCCAATAGATCCGCGCGCGGAGTTGCACGTCAGTCGTCTTTGGAATCGTCTCCGAGTCCTTCGGGTTCCGCCGTAGCAAATGGATCCCTTGCCGGGCGAGTTCCCGGCTCGTCAGGTTCGGGCTTGCCAGTGTTGCCAGCACGCCTTCCTTCGTCTCCAGCGTCACCTCCGGCACCTTGTACCCCTTGTGGCCGGTCGGCGTGAGGCGGTAGATGCGGCCGCGCGTCCAGTCGCCCATGCCGTGGCCGCCGACGCCGGGGTCGTACCAGTCGCACACGAACACACTGCCGTCCGGGGCCGTGCAAACGTCGCTCGGCCGATACCAGGTGTCGGTGCTGGTCAACATCGGGGCCTTGTCCAGTTCGTACCCGGCCCCCTTCACCTTGCGGGTGAAGGCGCGGATCTCGCGCGGGCCGGCGTCGGCGTG
>JANNDF010000188.1:0-4044 GCA_031387445.1 Planctomycetia bacterium | reverse complement strand
CTAGTGGGTCACTTGCCTCGCCCGTAGTCATAACCAGCCTCTCAGCTACCCTTAGGTGGTAACCCACCCCACCAGGAGTTGCCGTGTCCCGCCGCCGGAAGGATCCGCTTCGCTCGCTGACAGGTGAGGAACGTGAGGAGTTGATTCGCCTGAGTCGGTCGCACGCCGCGCCCGCCGTTCGCGTCGTCCGCGCCGTCATGCTCCTGGCGGTGGCGGGCGGGTCCGACTACCAACAGGCCGCTCAATCGGCGGGCCGCAAGAGCGGTGACGCCGTCTCCCACCTGGTCGCCCGGTTCAACCGCGAGGGTCTGGCGGCACTCGACCCACGGCACGGCGGGGGCCACAAGAGGACTTACGACACGCCCGCCCGCGACCGCATCCTGCGGGAGGCCGCCCGCACCCCCACCCCGGAGGCGGACGGCACCGCCACTTGGTCCCTGGCCATTCTTCGCCGGGTTCTCCGGGCCGCCCCCGACGGGTTGCCGAAGGTGTCGACGTTCACCATCTGGCAGGTCCTGCACGGGGCCGGCTACACGTTCCAGCGAACCCGCACGTGGTGCCCGACCGGATCCGCCGTCCGCAAACGCAAGGCGGGCGTGGCCACCGTCACCGACCCGGACGCGGGTGCGAAAAAAAGCTGATCGAGGACGCGTACACCCTGGGCGGGTCCCTCGGGTTGGAGGTGTGGTGCGAGGACGAGGCCGGCCCGTTCCAGACCGTGCCACACCCCGGGACATCTTGGCAGCCCGAGGGGCAACCGGCACGCCACCCGCACGAGTACGTCCGCGATGGCACGGCCAAGGTCCTCACCCTGTTCCGCCCGTCCGACGGGCGAGTGCGAATCGAGGGCGCGACCTCGGTCACCAACGCGGTACTCCACCCGTGGATGAAACGGGAACTGGCTGCCATCGTGGCCGAATTGCCTGCACCACCCCCGACGGCCGAGGCGTGCCGGGCCGCGTGGGAGCGGTGGCAGGTCGGGCTCACCGGGCCGATCACCCTGCCGGACCAGTTGCCGCCGTTGCGGGTGCTGTTGGTGCTGGACAATTTGGCCGGGCACAAGACGCCGGCGTTCGTGCTGTGGTTGTTCGCGCACGGGGTGATGCCCGTGTACACGCCGGTCGGCGGGTCGTGGCTGAACATGGCCGAGAGCATCCAGCGGGTGCTCAAACGCCGCGCGTTGGACGGAACGCACCCCACCAGCCCGTCGGACATCATCGCCCGCTTCGAGGCGGTCGCGAAGCACTGGAACGCGGCCCCGACACCGTTCGTGTGGGGCGGCAAGCGGGCCGCCCGGCGGAAGAGGCAGCGAGAACGCCGGCACGCCGTGGGCGGGTCGGGAGCATGCACCCGGCGACCGATCCGACGGCGGTATGGCCATGAGCGAGGCAAGTGACCCACTAGTCGAGGTGCGAGGGTGGTGTCCTATCGCCGTTGCACAGCGGGGAGAGTGATCCACTCGCGGATGGTCCACACGTGATCCGTCAGGCCGGCGGCCATGGCCGGCGTTCGTGACTGCCACCGCCCGTCCGCGCCTTTCACCCGCAGCGTTCGCACCGGCCAGCAGAAGTTGTACGTGAAGTAGCTGAACCGCGTCGCCGCCACGTGCATCCGCCAGTCCTTCGAGAACGCGGCCGTCTTCCGCACCTTCCGACTGCACCGCCCGCGATCCGTCCCGTTGTGCCGCTCGACGAACGCCGCGTTCACCACCCGGCTGACCGCCGACATGGCCAGGGCCAGTCGCAGCCCGAACCAGGTGCCGAACACCAGGGTGGTGCTCACCGACACCACCCGCCCGTTCGCCCGATGCTTGTGCACGGTGGCGTACGTCAGCCCGGCGGGCACCACCACCGTCGGGTGCCGCGGACGTCCCGGTCGGCCGGTCCGCGGGGGCGTGACCACTTGGCCGTAGGCGGCGCGGATGGCGTCGGCGTACACCGGGTACTCGTCCGAGGTGATCAGCCACGGGATCCGCCCGCCCGTCCGCCGGCGGAAGTCGGCCACCAACTGGTGTGTGGCGTCGGCCGTCCGTTTGCCCACCACCAGACTCACCACCAACCGGCTGTCGGGGTCCAGGGCGACGTGATCCCAGCAGTCGCCGGCGGCCTCCTCGTGCGGCTGGCAGTGCCGCTCCTTCCGGGCGACGAACGCCCACTTCTCGTCGAACGGCACTTCACTCGTCGCCGGGGGAAAAAGCCACCAACTCGTCGTGCAGTTGTTGGGCGTGGTCGCCGGCCAGGGCGGTGTAGCGTGTGACGGTGTCGCGGTGGACGCCGACCAACCGGGCCGTCTTGCGGGTGCCGGTGCCCTCGGCCACGTGAGCGAGGACGGCGGTGACGGTGTCGGGCGGCAGGCGGGTGTCGAACAGCGGGGTGCCCTTCCGCTCGGAGAAGCGGCTCTGGCAGGTGGAGCAGCGGAGCAGGCGGGTGCGATGCGGCCCGTACCGCATGGGCACCGTCAGGTTGCCGTGCCCCCGCTTGCCGTAGTCAGAGCAGTCCGGGTTCAGACAGCAGAACCGACTCAGGTCGTCCATGGCGAGTCCTCCGCCGAACGAAATGCCCGTCATCAACCCCAACACGTTACCACGCCGGAACTACCGCGTGCAACTCTCGCAGGACACCACCCGTGCGAGATGGGGAAGGGAAACAATTCGCAGGGCAAGGAGAAGAAGAAGCCGAAGAAGGGGCCAAAGCCGGCGCCGGTGAAGTCGCCCCCGCCGCCGAAGCAGAAGTGACGCGAGTGTGGGGCGACGGGCAATCGATTGCTTGCCCTACTCGTCACCCGCACCCCGTCCGCCGTCCACTCATTCGTGACCGGAGCCGGCCGAACACGCCATGAAGATCACCCTGTACCAGCGGACATTCCCCGCCGAGGGGGCCCCCGTCACCATGTCCGTCTCGCCGTTCGACACCGGCGAGAAGCGCACGTTCTCGGCCGGGGGCAAGGTGTACGAGGCCGCGTACTCGAAGGTTCGCGTCGTCGGCCCCGTCGGGGTGAAGGTCGAGCGGCAAAAGAACCGGGTGACGTGGGACGGTGACGAGGGGCGGATCAGCTCCACCGCCCAAGAGGTGTTCGACATGGCCAGGGCCGGCACCTCAGGGTTCCGGCTGGCGGACTGAGGGACCGGCCGCGGGGCAATCCGTCGGGTGAACGAGCCACCGCTTCATCCGGCCGAGAGGTACACCACCCCGAGACAGGACGTGAGCAGCAGGCCGGTGATCGCCCACGCCGCCGGTGCGGGGACAGCGGCGAACCAGACCCGCCGGTCGGACGGGCGAGCACGTTCGATGGATACCGCGGGAAGGGGGTAGTAGGCCGGCTGGGCGGGCGTATGGTACGTGTACGACGGGGCGAGAGATTCCCGCCGCGACGGACGAAGCCTTCGCCTCCGACCCGACCGCTCCCGGCTGCCGCCTCCGAGTTCACCTCCGAGTCCGCCACCGAACCGCTCGACCCGGACCGCGAAGCCGCTCGCTCGGGTGTTCGACCCGTGGCGGGATTCGTCCGCCCGCCCCTGGCACCGGCCGGCGGGTGACACTCCGCACGCGGCCGGAACGCGGCCGCCAAGGTGAGACTCGTGAGCACGAAACTGTACGTGGGCAACCTGGCGTTCGGCACGACCGACCAGGACCTGATGGAGCTGTTCGGCCAATACGGCCAGGTCGTAAGCGCCCAAGTGGTGAGCGACCGTGACACCGGCCGCAGCCGCGGCTTCGCGTTCGTCGAAATGGCGAGCGGCGCCCAGGAAGCCATCCAGGCCACCCACGGCCAGGACTTCCAGGGCCGCACCCTGACGGTGAACGAAGCCCGCCCGCGTGAAGAACGCCCGCGTGGCGGCGGCGGCGGCGGTGGTGGTGGCTACGGCGGCGGCGGTGGTGGCGGCCGCGGCGGGTACGGCGGCGGCGGTGGTGGCCGCAGCGGTGGTGGCGGCGGCTACGGTGGCGGTGGCGGCGGCGGTGGCTACGGTGGCGGCGGCGGCGGTGGTGGCTACGGTGGCGGTGGCGGCGGCGGCAAACGGGGCGGCGGGTACTAACCCCTCCCCAG
>JANNDF010001079.1:0-6933 GCA_031387445.1 Planctomycetia bacterium | reverse complement strand
GGGTGAACCCCGGCAGTCATGCCGGGGGTTAAATGCCTCACCCCCGGCATGACTGCCGGGGTTCACCCAGAGGGTTACTTCTTCGGCACGAGTTGCTTCACGCGGGCGTCCTTCCCTTTGCCGGCCAGCCACTCCTTGAATGCCGCCTGGTTGGCCGCGGCCAGGTCCTTCCCGTTCGCCACCGCCTTCCACCCGGCGTCCTCCAGCCCCAGGCCGCCGAGCACCGCGTACGGGTTGCCGGCGTCGGGCAGGGCGGTGAGCGTCCACTCGCCTTCGGCCAACGCCTCCAGCAGCAGCTTGCTCTCGTCGGCCGGGCGGTCCACGCTCTGGCTCACCCCCGGCGGCACCTTGCGGTAGTACATGGCCAGCGCGCACGCCGCCAGCACGCGGTCGCCCTTGTCCTTCGCCTGGAGCGCTTTCACCGGGTCGGCGAAGGCGGCGGTGGCGACCTTCGCCCGGCGGAGCATCTCGTCCGCCCCGCGGCCGACCGTGTTCACCGACGGGTGGGCCGGGAGCGGCACGTACAGGTTGGTGGTCGGGTGTTTGGCCAGATAGAAGAGGAACTTGGCGTCCTCTTTCATGGCGCGGAGGGGGCTGTTGAACTCGGCGGTGGTGAGGGCCACCCGCACCTGAGTGACGTTCTTCACCCCGTACAGCGGGTCGTCGATCTTCACCACCAGCACGCGATACTCGGTGTCCGCCTTCGCGTCCGGGTGGGCCTTCGCCTTCACCGGGTCGTCCTCGACGGCGGTGACGGTGCCGACGACGACGGCATCGGCGGTGACGGCCGCCACCAGCGGGCGGGGCACCGGCGGGGCGATCCGATCGGCCAGCACGGGCATGACCCAGGCGAGCAGGACGACACAGGCGAACGGGCGGCGCATTGGCAACACTCCGAGAGCGGCACGCAGCATATCACACCCGGCGAAACGGTGCCGGCACGATACCGACGGGTGACGGCCGCGAGAGGATTGGTTTTCGCTCACAGTCCGAAGCCGCGGGTGTACCCTTTCGACCATGTCCGCGATCCGCATCCGGGGCACTTCGCACTGCTCGTCAGGATGCGTTCGACCGTTCGGAACAGGAAATCCATTGCCCAGGCGCCTCCGACCATCAGCACCGGTGCGGCGGCCACGGACACCATCCAGACCCACCAGGGGGTTTCCGCTTTCGGTGCGTCGGGCGGTGTGGGTGGGGCAGGAATCAGCCAGCGTATCAACAGCACCAGCCCGAACAGGAGAGTCGGACCAAGAGCCGCCAGCCCGAAGAAGTAAAGCCCGCAGGACGCCGTCGGCAGGCACCCGGCGGCGACCTCGTGTTCACACTTCAGGCAGCGGTACAACATGGCCCACCCGTCGGTGACATGGCACTGTCACCCGTCCACCGCCGGGGCGGTCATCGATTCGGGTCGCACGATCCGGTCGAACGCCTCGCCGGTCAGCACGCCGTCTTCCTTGAGCAGCTTCGGGGCGAGCTTCACCGCCTCCTCGCGGAGCGTGGTGCCGTTCTTGTGGGCGGTCTTGGCGATGGTGGCGGCGGCGTCGTACCCGATGTGCCGGTTGAGGGCGGTCACCAGCATGAGCGAGTTGCTCAGGAACGCGGCGATCTGCGGGCGGTTGGCGTCGATGCCGGTTCGCGTCTTGCCGCCGGCTTTCGGGGTGATCTTCGCCTGATCCACCTCCACCAGCCCGGTCTCGGGGTTCACGATGTACGGCAGCGCGGCGTAGTCGGTCTCGGGCATGTCGGCGGCGCAGTGCTCGCGGAAGCTGCGGCAGGCGTCAGTGAGCAGGCGAACCGAGTGCAGGAAGTTGTGGATGAGCACCGGCTTGAACACGTTCAGTTCGAAGTTGCCCTGCGACGCGGCGATGCCCACCGCCACGTCGTTCGCCATCACCTGCACGCACACCATCGTCATCGCCTCGCTCTGCGTCGGGTTCACCTTCCCCGGCATGATGCTGCTCCCCGGCTCGTTCTCCGGAATGGTCAGCTCGCCCAGCCCGCACCGCGGCCCGCTCGCCAGCCACCGCACGTCGTTGGCGATCTTCATCAGGCCCACGGCCAGCGTCTTCAGCGCACCGCTGGCGAACGTGAGCGGCTCGTGCCCGGCCAGCGCCTGGAACTTGTTCGGGGCCGTCACGAACGGCAGGCCGGTGATCTCGGCGATGGCCTTCGCCACCCGCACGGCGAACTCGGGGTGGGCGTTCAGCCCGGTGCCGACCGCCGTGCCGCCGAGGGCCAACTCGGACAGCACGGGCAGCGTCTGGCGGACGGCGGCGATGCCGTAGTCCAGTTGGGCGACGTACCCGCCGAACTCCTGGCCGAGGGTGAGCGGCACCGCGTCCATCAGGTGCGTGCGGCCGATCTTCACGATGCCGTCGAACGCCGCCGCCTTCGCCGCCAGAGTGTCCCGCAGGTGCATCACACTGGGAATCAGCTTGTGTACCAGCTCCTCCACCGCGGCGACGTGCATGGCCGTCGGGAAGGTGTCGTTGCTCGACTGGGACATGTTCACGTCGTCGTTCGGGTGGACCCAGTTCTTGTCCCCCCGCGGGCCGCCGGCCAACTCGGCGGCGCGGCTGGCGATCACTTCGTTGGCGTTCATGTTCGTCTGCGTGCCGCTGCCCGTCTGCCACACGCGGAGCGGGAAGTGGTCGTCCAGCGTGCCAGCGATCACGTCGTCGCACGCCGTCAGGATGAACCCGACTTTCGCGGCCGGTTCAAGCTTGTCAGCCGGCTTCTTTTTGAACAGGCCGAGGGCGTGGTTCACCTGGCAGGCGGCCTTCTTGAGCACGCCGAACGCCCGCAATACGGGGCGGGGCATGGTGTCGGTGCCGATGGCGAAGTGCGTCAGGCTGCGGGCGGTCTGGGCGCCGAAGTAGCGATCCGCCGGCACGCGGATCTGGCCCATGCTGTCGGCTTCGAGGCGGAACTCGGACATCGGAATTGGCTCGCCCTGGGAGAAAGTGCCATTGTAGGGCGGGCCACAATCACCCCTCGACGGACAACGGGGAGCCGGGGGCGGGGAGGAGACTCCGGACGAACACTTGATGAGCCGAATTGTCCACCCCGAACCAGACCAGCCACCAGCCGGGAATCATCCCGCGGTACTCCACCGCAGTGATGTGGTCGTACCCGTAGAGCGGGTCACCCCATTCATTTGGGCTAAACTCCAATCGCTCGGTCATCACCCGCAACGCCAACATAAAATCTGGCCGTCGCCCGAGTCGGGTCGCTTGACCGGCCCAAGCGCGGAGTTGCTCCCGCAGGGACGACGGGACCGTCACGTTGAACAGGGGAGGTAAGTCATCGGCCGCCATCGGCAGCATCCTCCGCTTCCAGTTCCGCCAAGAGGGTGCGCAGACCGTTCGGGATGCCAGTGCGGATCGCCTCTGCCATCTCGGCTTCTTGTTCGGGGGTCGCTTTCGGCAGAGTGGCACGCAGGTACGCGAAGTATTTTTCGCTATGACTTCGGCGTAATTCGAGTTCGGTCTTCATCTGCTCGTACTGCTCGGACGGCACGACGTAGGCGATCACCTTGCCGTTCGCGTCGTGCAGCGGCTGGGACGGGATGGCGGGTACGGACATGACTGACTCCAGTAGGACACCTGCATGATACCGCGAACGGAACGGGACCGCGAGGCGGACGGGCGTCGGCCTCGCGGTCCCCTCAGAGTGTCATCACTTCACTTCTTCTCCGGCTCCTTCGGCGGGGCCGCCTTCACGTCGTCCTTCTTCTCGCCCGGCTTCGGGTCCTCTTTGCCGAAGTCGTCCGCCTTCCGCTTGCCGGTCAGCACCTCGATGGCCTGGGCGGCCATCTTCGGCAGGTGGTCGTCGCCCGGGGTGCCCTTGGGGGCCTCGCCGTGCGGCTTCTTGGGCCCTTTGGCGACCAGCTTCTGGAGGTCCGGGATGGCGGCGTCGGCCGTCTTGCCCATCATCACCAGGGTCTGGAGGGCGGTGTACTGGAGGGCCGACTCGTCGTACTTGAGCGCGTCGGCCACCGCCTTCACCACCTTCTCGACGGTGGCCTTGTTTTCGGGGCCGGGCTTGTCCGCCAACCCCTTGACCAGCCCACCGCCGACCCCCAGCGCTTGCAGGGCGAACAGCCGCACCTCGTCCGCCTTGGGACCGTCCGGCTCGGCCACCAGCTTGGCCAACTCCTTCAGGTTGTCGGGGATCTTGCGGTCGTCGTACATCACCTGGAGGAGCAGCGCCCAGGCGTACATGCCGCGGTCCGGGCTGGCGTTGCGGGCGTTCACCTTCGGCCCCTTGCCGCTCTCGAACAGCACCACCTTCTCGATCATGTCCCGCGACTTTGCCGTCTCCTTGATGAACTCCTCCGGCGTCTTGGGGAACGGCGGGCCGAGGGCGAGGATCGACTTCACCGCCTCCATCCGCACCGTCACGCTGCGGTCTTGCAGTTGGTAGTTGATCAGGGTCTCGATGGCCTTCACGTTCGGGCCGGTGTCCTTCTTCGGGATCCCCTTGGCGTCGGTCGGCGGGGCGCCGACCAGGCTCAGCGCGATGGCGATCTCGCGGCGGGTCTCCCACGACGGGTCGAGGCACGACTCCTGGAAGATGCCGATACAACTGACCGCGTCCGGGCCGAACGACGCCAGCGACCGCACGCAGTACATCTTCACGACGCTGCCGGTCGCCGACGCCCTCATCCGCGCGATCAGGACGCCCATCACCGGCCGCACCTCCTCCCGCATGTCGAACCCCATGCTGCTCACCACCGTGATGGCGGCCACCTGCACGCCGGGGTCGGGGTCCACGCGGATGGCCTCGATGAGCGGCTTGACCGCCGGCTTGCGGGCGCTCGGCCCGAAGCTGGGGATGATCTTCACCGCCGTCTCGCGGACCTGATCGTCCTTCTGAATCGGCCCGGCCGCGGTGTACGCCAACTCCTTCAGCCAGCCGTCCAGGTCCTTCCCGCCGACCCGTTCCGGGTACTTCGGCTCCAGCGGGGCCGTCGGCTTGGGCGTCTCGGGCTGGGTTCCGGTCGGCGGCGGATCGGCCGGCTTCACCGGCGGCGGGGGGTCGGTCGGCTTGGGCGGTTGTGGTGGGGTGCCAGGCGGTTGCCCGCCGCCGAGTGTCTCGGGCGGGGTGAATGTGGGCGACGACGGCGGGACGAATCCCGGCCCGGTGGCCGGCGGGGTGCCCCCCGTCGGCAGGCTGGGCGGCGGGATGAACGGGATCCCGCCGGGCACGCCGCCGCCCGGTTGGGCGGCAGGGGTGGTGGGCGGTGTCGGGTCGGTGGGCGGGGCGGGGTCGTTGTAACCGGCCGGCGGCGTCGCCTGGGCCACTTTCGTCGGCTCCTTGCCGCACCCGGTCAGCACCACCGCACCGATCACCCCGGCCCACACCCCCGCCCGGCCTCGCGCGATTCGATGAATCATGACGCCGCTCCGCAATTACGGGGAAGAGAAAGGATTATCCAGAATACGCAGAATCCGCCCGCACTTGCAACGCGTTCGCCGGAAGCGACGGGCGGCGGATGATACCGGCGAGTTCGTCCTAACCTTCAGGATAGCCCCCCACTGCACCGGAAGAACCCAAACCCGCGAGCGGTTACGACGAAATCGGCGCCGGGTGAGGGGTGGGGAAAACCGCCCTCACGCCCTCTCAACCCGCCACCGGCCCGACCGTTGGTCACCCGCGGGCCGATGTGCGAGGGTTCCGCGGTTCGTACACCTAATCTCGGTTCCCGCCCGCCGGAGCGCCGCCGTGCCCGTGGTCGCCTGCCCGAACTGCCGTGCCGAACTCGACCTCGACCCGGACGACATCGGGCATCGGGTGGAATGTCCCGGCTGCCTGACTCAGTTCGTCGCCACGCGAAAGGTGGAGAAGCCGCCGGAGCCACCGGCCGAAGTGCCGGCCCCCGGCTCCGACGCGCCACCGTTACCGACCGAGACCCCGCTACCATCGACCGAACCCGCCCTCGAACCGTCACCACTGCCCCCGGCCCCACCGCCCCGGCCGACGCTCGCGAAGCCGCGGGCATCGACGGCTCCGCCCCCAGACCCGCCGTCCTCCCGTCGGAGCAACTCGCCTGTCACCCTCAGTTGCCCGGCCTGTCACGGCGCGGTGAGCGTGTCGGCCGGCGACTTGGGTCACAAGGTCGAGTGCCCGATGTGCCAGCAGGTGTTCCGGGCGGAAGACCCGGAGCGGCCGAGCGGGCGGAAGTCGTCGCGGCGGGACGACTCTGACGACGACGAACCGAACTGGCGGCGGCGCGACTCCCATCGGGGCGACTCCCGCCGCAGCCGGTACGACGACGACGATGACGACCGCCCGCGGCGGCGGCGGGGCTACCGCGACGAAGACCCGTATGAGTCGTCGGACCCGAAGGCGTGGGTGTGGCAGGCGAAGCGGGACCTGGCCAGCCCCGGCGGCGGGCTTCAGGTGCTCGGCTGGCTGGACGTGGTGTACGGCCTGCTGTACGTCCTGATCGGCGTGCTGATGGGAATGGGCGTGTCGAGCGGGGGCGGGGCCGGCGGGTTGTCGTGGGAGGTGGTGGCCATGACCATCGGCCTCGGCGTGTCGGGCATCCTGATGGGCGGGGTGAAGGCGTTCGGCGGGATGGAGATGAAGAAGGTGAAGAACCGCCGGCTGGGGATGATCGCGTGCGTGTCCGCCTGCGTGCCCATCTACCTGCTCGCCTGCCTGCTCGGGTTCTTCGGCCCGCAGTACATGTTCACCTGCTGCCCGGCCGTCTTCACCATCCCGTCGTACATCGTGGGCATCGTGTTCGGCATCATGGGCATGACCAAACTGTTCCGCAAGGTGATGCTGAAGGCGTTCGAAGTGAACCGGCCGGACGGCGACATCGACGCGGTGTGAGGGCGCGCGGACACCTCCCCCGGCGCCGATTTCGTCGTAACCGCTCGCGGGTTTGGGTTCTTCCGGTGCAGTGGGGGGCTATCCTGAAGG
>JANNDF010001072.1:0-2959 GCA_031387445.1 Planctomycetia bacterium | reverse complement strand
TCCTACGGCTGGAGATCCACTGCTTCGCCGCCGGCATCAGTTGGGTGGAAGCGAAAGCGGCCATCCTCCGCGACGCCGTCCGCAAGTACCTGGAGCGACCCCGCTACCGACTCCCCAACCCAGCAAGTGCGTAACACCTATTCGCGTCTTGTTGAACGACACCCTCCTGTTCCATTAGAGCGAGGAGTGTCCGCGGCATGTGGCCTTCGTGCCCGACGTGCCCAGTGTTGATGCCTAGTGCACGGCCGATGTCCGCGTTTCTCATTCCCCCATCCGGGCTATTCGCCAGCACCACGTAAATCGCCGACTTGAGGTCGGCCACAGCACGTTGGGCCAACTGGTAGGCGTCGTGCATGTCACCGGTTCCGTTCTGAGGATCTGCGAGTGTGGATTGTGATTGAAGCGTAACCGACTGCCGTGCTTACGACAAGTGATCGACCAACTCCGAAGTTGGTGACACGCAAAGAGAGTGAGACATCACCTTCACCTTCGTGCTCGGCGTGTACCAAGGGAATGCACCCCTCTCCCGGCTCGCCCGCTTCGCGGCGAGCCACCCTCTCCCTCACGGGGAGAGGGTCTCTTTGGCCACCCCATCCTTTGGCCACCCCATCCGAGTGACCGGATACGTCGGCGGATCGTGTGGCACACCCTCTCCCCTTGAGGGAGAGGGTCGCCGGGACCAACGGTCCCGGCGGGGAGAGGGGGCCACCATCCCTCCGACCCGCCTTACCGTCCCTTCACACCCGCGTCGCACACCAGCCAAACGTTTTCGAGCACCATTTCTAGGTCGTCGTACACATCGCCGTTCAAGAAACGCAGCACTCGATACCCCAGGGCTTCAAGCGCCGCCTGCCGGTTGGCGTCGTGATCCTCTTTCCCGACGTGCGTTTCCCCGTCGAGTTCCACGATCACACCAGCCGCGAGGCAGACGAAGTCGGTAATGAACGGGCCGATCGGTTGCTGACGGCGGAACTTGAACCCGCTGAACCGCTTGGCCCGAACATGCCGCCACAGGATCGCTTCGGCCGGGGTCATCTCGCGGCGAAGGCGCTTGGCGAGCGGCAGGTGGTTCCGCGGGTAGCCGTGTTCGGACATGGTAGGTAGTTCTGGAGTGACATGAGCCGGCCGAAATACCCCTCTCCCGGCTCGCCCGCTCCGCGGCGAGCCACCCTCTCCCTCACGGGGAGAGGGTTTCCCTGGCGACCCTGACCGTGCGCCCGTGTGCGTCGGCGGGCGTGTGGCACACCCTCGCCCCTGATCCATGGACCCGATGACGCTGTCTCATTCCTTCACCTTCTTGGGTCGGCGTTTGATCTGGAGACGGTCGCGGAGTGTCCGGTCGGCCGTGGAGCGGAATTCGGCCTCCCGACTCTGCGCCTCGGCCTCGGGCAAGCGGATGCGGATCCTGGCGACCTTCTGCCGACGAACGTGACTTCCCCTCCTCCCGGGGTAGGAAATGGGCAGCGTCACCGGGGACGTGGATCAGATGTGGTACATCAGCGCTTCCTGCACCGCACGGGGGGTGTTCCCCCCCTTCACCTTGTGCGGCGGGGCGTCGAGCACCACCACGGCGTACGGCTCCACGCTCTTCGTGATCCACACGCTCGACCCGATCACCGCCCCCTCGCCGACCTCCGTCCGCCCGCCCAGGATGGTGGCGTTCGCGTACACCACCACGTTGTCGCGCAATGTGGGGTGCCGCTTGTACGACCCGTGAACCAGCTCGCCGTTCTCGTCGCGGTCGAAGCTGAGCGCCCCGAGTGTCACGCCCTGGTACAGCTTCACCTTCTCGCCGATCTCGCACGTCTCGCCGATCACCACCCCGGTGCCGTGGTCGATGAAGAAGCCCGGCCCGATGGTGGCGCCGGGGTGGATGTCGATGCCCGTCTTGGCGTGGGCCAGTTCGGTCATCATCCGCGGGATGTACGGCACCCGCAGGCGGTGCAGTTCGTGCGCCAGGCGGAACACCGCCACCGCCTCGAAGCCGGGGTAGCTGAAGATGATCTCGTGGTGGCTCTTGGCGGCCGGGTCGCCGGCGTAGGCGGCTTCCACGTCGCGCTCGAGGATCGCCCGCACGTGCGGCAGGCGGCGGAGCAGGTCGAGCGACTTGCCGGACGCCTCGCCGTCGCAGCGGTGGAACTCCTCGTCGTCGCGGCAGCGGTCGTGCCGCAGGGCACGGGCAATCTGCTCGGTCAGTTTGGCGTGCAGGGCGTCGATCAGCCCGCCGATGTAGAAGCCGATGTTCGCCGCGGTCAGGTTCTGCCGCCGGCCGTAGCCGGGGAAGAGCACCTCGGAGAAGTCGGCGAGGATGTCTGCGACGGCGTCGCGGCTGGGCAGCGGCTCGTGCCCCAGGTGGTGGAGCAGGCCGCACGCGCCGTAGGACCGCACCAGTTGGTCGGTGACGGCGGACAAGTCGGACCCGCTCAGGCGGAGGTCGGTAGTCATGCGGTGCCCCAGGAATTCTGCACGCCACGATTGTAGGCGGCGTGGGAAACCACAGAAAAGGCCGACTGGAAAAGGCCGCGTGCATCAGTGCTATGCAGCGTTTGCATGGTGGGTCGGCACGAGCGGCCGTGATGTGTGCGAACGGTGAAGACCACGCCCGACGTGCGCCCGCGATCTCACCCTGAGAACGCAGGCTAGTCCGTCGGTCGCTGGGTTTTCTGCGGGCGGGCGTGGCGGGTTTGGCACACCCCCTGCATAAGTTCATTTCGCACGAGTGACACCGAGCCGAATCGGACGGAGCCGTTGGGAGAGGCGGTTCCGGTCGCAGGCTCGACATGACTCGTGCGAGAACCACCCGGAATTGGCAGAGGAGGGGAGAGGCCTCTGCCAACCCGGGTGGTTCGCTTTTTTTCACGTGCTTTGATGTGGTCTGCGGGCGCCCCGCGGCGGCCACACAAACCCACGCGGCGCGCGCACCACACAATATCCCCAGCATTGCCGCGGCGAGGGCCAG
>JANNDF010000987.1:0-7007 GCA_031387445.1 Planctomycetia bacterium | reverse complement strand
GGAACCGCCGGCGTCAGCCGGCTGGGTGGTGTGTTCCCGGGCGCAGGCACACCCGCTCACTCACCGCCCTTGAACTCGTCCTTGTCGATCTTGTACAGGGCGATCTTGTCGGTCACGCTCCGCCGCGACAGACCGGTCACCTTGGCGCACTTGCCCACATGCCCGCGGGTTCTGCGCAACGCCTTTCTCAGATACCGCTCCTCGAACGCGCGGGTCATCTCGCCCAGTTGGTCCGTCAGCGGGCGGGATAAATCCACCTGGAACGGGTTCTTCAGCCCGCCGCGGCGGCCGACATCGGACGGCAAGTCTTTGGGCCGAATCAAGCCGTCGCGGACGGTGACACAGGCCCGCTCGATGGCATTTTCCAGTTGCCGTACGTTCCCCGGCCACGAACACCGCAGCAGCACCTGCATGGCCTCGGGGTCGATGTGGGGCGGTGTCTGGTTCGGGCGGGCGTACTTCTGACAGAAGTGTTCGGCCAGCAGGGGGATGTCTTCGGGGCGGTCGCGGAGGGGCGGCAGGTCGATGCGGACGACGTTCAGCCGGTAGAACAGGTCTTCGCGGAACTTGTTCTCCTTCACCAGCTTTTCGAGCGACTGGTGGGTGGCGGCGACCACCCGCACGTCCAGGTCGATGGGCTGGTTGCCGCCCACCCGCTCGATCCGCCGCTCTTGCAGCACCCGCAGCAGCTTCACCTGGACGGGGAAGGGCAGGTCGCCGATCTCGTCGAGGAAGAGCGTGCCCCCGTTGGCGTTCTCGAACCGCCCCTTCCGCTGTCCGGCCGCCCCGGTGAACGACCCTTTCTCGTGTCCGAACAGCTCGCTCTCCATGAGCGCTTCCGGCAGGGCGGCACAGTTGACCGCCACGAACGGCCCGGAGCGGTGGGCGGCCGACGCCTGGTGCAGCGCCCGCGCCACCTGCTCCTTGCCGGTGCCCGTCTCGCCCAGGATGAGGACGGTGCTGGCGGTGTCAGCCACGTTCGTAATCAGGTCGAACACGTCGGCCATCTTGCCGCTCTTGCTGAGCACGTTCTGGAACGAGTGCGTGGACGTCAGCTTGCTCCGCAGGGCGATCACCTCGTCCCGCAACGCCCGCTCGCCCAGCGCCCGCTTCACCAACTGGCACAACTGTTGCGGCTCGGCCGGTTTGGTCAAGAAGTCGAACGCGCCCATCCGCAGGGCCTGCACTGCTTCCGGCACCCCCCCGTGCCCCGTGGTGACGATCACCGTCACCCCCAGGCCGTCCGCCTGGATGGCCTCGATCAGTTGGAGGCCGGTCATCTTCGGCATCCGCAGGTCGGTAACGAGGATGCTGTACGGCTTCTCGCGGAGTTGCTTGAGGGCCTCCGCCCCGTCCGCGACGGCGTCCACCTCCATGCCGAGGGACAGGTGCAACAACTGCCGTAACGACTCGCGGGCGTCCGCCTGGTCTTCGGCGATGAGAATCCGCTGGACGACCGTCGTGGCGGGGGCCGGCGCGGCCGGTTTCGGCAGTGAGTTCGACATAAGGTGATGATATCCGCCACGGCCGACGGGAGTAACGATGTTCGACGTGTTCAGACGGGACACCCTGCTGTGGCTGGCGGCGGCGGTGGCCGTCGGACTGACCGCCATCGCCGGCAGTTACAACGTGCAGAAGATGCGGGACACCGAACTGGACGTGCGGACGGGGCACGAGACGGTGTCCGAGGTGCACGGCCTCATGTCCGATATGAAGGACGCCGAGACCGGCCACCGCGGGTACCTGCTGACCGGACGTGCCGTCTTCTTGGGGCCGTACAGCACGAGCGAAGGCCGCGTGCGTGAGCGGTTGGCCCGATTGGACGCGCGGTGGGCGGGCGACCCGGCCAAGCGTGAGCGCTTCGATCAGATGAACCGGCTGGTGGCGGACAAGTTCGCCGAGATGCTGCGGACCCGCACCATTCGCGAGGGCGAAGGGTTGGAGGCGGCGGCGGCGGCGGTGGCGAAGGGTGAGGGCAAGAGGATCATGGACGAGTTGCGGGAGGTGTGTGCCGACGCCGAGCGGGTGGAACAGGACAAGCTGCAACACCTCGGGGCGGCGGCGAACCGGCAGTACCAGACGGCCGAGGGGACGAACCTGGTCGGGGCGCTGCTGGCGGTGGTGGTGATCGGCGTGAGTGGGGTGCTGCTGCGGCGGGACGCGTGGCGGCGGGAGCAGGTGGCGGAGGCGCTGGCGGTCGAGAAGCAGGCGACCGACCGCGCGCTCGCCCAACTGGACGCGCTGGTGCGGAACGCCCCGTACAGCATCGCCTTCCTCGACCACGACCTGCGGCCGGTGCGGGTGAACGACACGTTCGCCCTGGCGAACCGCATCGCCGTCGAAGACCACTACGGTCGCCGCCTGCCCGACCTGTTCCCAGGCATCCCGTCCGAGTTGCTCGGCAAGTACCACGAGGTGCTGGCCGGCGGGCCGCCGGTGGTCGGGCGGCTGGTGGTCGGCGACGGGCGTGTGTGGGAGGTGAGCGCCTTCCGGGTGCCCCTGGACGACGACCACGGCGGGCTGGGGGTGATCGGCCAGGACGTGACGGACAAGGAGGCGGCGGCCGAGCGGCTGCGGGAGAGCGAGCAGCGATTCCGCCAGATGGCCGAGGTGATGCCGCAGATCGTGTGGGTGGCCCGCGCGGACGGGTACCGCGAGTACTTCAACTCCCGCTGGACCGGGTTCACCGGCCTGAGCGAGGCGGCCAGCCTCGGCCGGGACGAGTGGGCGAACGCCCTCCACCCGGACGACCGCGACCGCGGGCTGGCCGCCTGGGAGCGGGCGGTGTCGGGCGGCGAGGTGTACCAGATCGAGTACCGCTTCCGCCGGTCGGACGGCGCGTACGAGTGGTTCCTCGGGCGGGCGCTGCCGGTGCGGGACGAGTCCGGCCTGATCCTCCGCTGGCTGGGCACCTGCACCAACATCGACGAGCAGGTGCGAACGGCCCAGGCGCTGGCCGCCAGCGAGACGCGGTTCCGCCAACTGGCCGACGCCATGCCGCAGATCGTGTTCGCCGCCCGACCGGACGGGCACGTGGACTACTTCAACCGCCGCTGGTACGAGTACACCGGCTTCCCGAACGACGGGATCGGCGGCGAGGCGGGCTGGGTGGACGTCCACCTGCCGGGGGAACTCGACCGCGTGCGGGAGTTGTGGGGGCATGCGGTTCGCACCGGCGAGCCGTACCAGATCGAGTACCAACTGAGGAGGGCGGACGGGCAGTGGCGGTGGCACCTGGGGCGGGCGGCGGCCGTGCGGGACGACGACGGGCGGATCGTCCGCTGGTACGGCACGAACACCGATATCGACGACCAGAAGCGGCTGGAACTGACCCTGGATGACACCAAGCGGTTTAACGAGTCGGTGCTGCACTCCCTGCCCGGCCACCTGGCGGTGATCGAGGAGGACGGGCACATCCTGGCGGTGAACGAGTCGTGGCGGCAGTTCGGGGTGGCGAACGGCCAGCCGCCGGACTTCGACTGGACGACCGGCAACTACTTCGCCGCCTGCCGGCGGGAAGAGAACGGGGAGCGGGCGGCGACCGGCATCCGGGCGGTGGCGCGGGGCGAGCGGGGCGCTTTCGAGATGGAGTACCCTTGCCACGGCGCGGGGGTGGAGCGGTACTTCCTGTTGCGGGCCAACCGCTTTCGCGGGGACGGCCCGGTGCGGCTGGTCGTCACCCACGAGAACATCACCGAACGGGTGGTGGCCGAGCGGCAGGTGCGGGAGGCGGCCTCCCAGTTGGCCCAACTGACCGAGGGCGTGCCGCTGCTCATGTGGGCGTGCCGGCCGACCGGCGAGTGCGACTACCTGAGCCGCCAGTGGCTGGACTACACCGGCCGCGGGCTGGTCGAGCAACTCGGGTACGCCTGGCTGGACGCCCTCCACACGGAAGACCGCGAGCGGACGGCCGCGGCGTGGGAGCGGGCGGTGGCCGCCGGCGGCGGCTTCGACCAAGAGTACCGCCTCCGCCGGCACGACGGGGCGTACCGCTGGTTCGCCGTCCGCGGCATCCCCCTTCGAGACCAGACCGGCACGGTGGTGCGGTGGTTCGGCTCGTGTACCGACGTGGACGACCGCGTGCAGCAGGAGGAACTGCTCGGCCGGCTGGTGGAGGAGCGGACCCTCGCCCTGCACGAGCAGAAGATCTTCCTGAACGCCATCCTGGACAACGTGGCCGAGGGCATCGTGGCGTGCGACGCCGACGGCCACCTGCAACTGTTTAACGCCGCCACCCGCCGCATCCACGGGCTGCCGTTCGAGCCGCTCACGCCCGAGCGGTGGGTCGAACACTACCAACTGTTCGAGGCCGACGGCGTCACCCCCATGCCGACCGACCGCATACCGCTCGTGCGGGCGTGGCGGGGTGAGCCGGTGGACGACGTCGAACTGGTGGTGCGGGCGGCCGGCCAGCCGGAACGCTACCTGCGGTGCTACGGCCAACAGTTGCGGGGCCACGACGGGCGGGTGTTCGGGGCGGTGGTGTCCATGCGGGACATGACCCACCAGCGGGAGTACGAGCGGGAACTCGTCCGCACTGCCGACGCCCTACGGGTGAGCAATCAGGAGTTGGAAAAGTTCGCCTACATCGCCTCGCACGACCTGCAAGAGCCGCTGCGGAAGATTCAGGCGTTCGGCACCCGGCTGGCCGACAAGTTCCGCGAGGCGGTGGGCGAGCAGGGGAAGGATTACATCGACCGCATGCTCGACTCGGCCGGGCGGATGCGGCAGTTGATCGAAGACCTGCTCGCCTTCTCGCGGGTGACCACCAAGAGCGTGGCGTTCATTCCGGTCGATCTGAACGGAGTGGCGCGAGACGTGCTAAGTGATCTGGATGAGCGCTTGACCCGTTCCGGCGGGCGCGTGCAGGTCGGCACCCTGCCGACCGTGCCCGGCGACCAGAGCCAACTGAGACAGGTGTTCCAGAACCTGATCGTCAACGCGCTCAAGTTCGCCAAGCCGGGCGAGCCGCCGGTGGTTCAGGTGTCGGCCGTGCCGCTCGACCAACTGCCAGCGGGGGCCTCGCCCCAAACGTCCGGAACCGGCTGGCGGATCACCGTGGCTGACAACGGCATCGGGTTCGACCCGCAGTACGCCGACCGGATCTTTGAGCTGTTCCAGAGGCTGCACGGGCGGGGGGAGTACGAGGGGACGGGGCTGGGGCTGGCCATCGTGCGTAAGATTGCCCTTCGACACGGGGCGACCATTGCCGCCCACTCGCGACAGGGTCACGGGTCCGAGTTCGTGATCGACTGGCCGACCCCCGAAGCGGGCGACACCGTTCCCCCGAATTTTTCTGGCGGAGATTGAAGGACATGCAACGGCCCGTCACCCCGGTGACTATCCTGATGGCCGACGACGACCCGGACGACCGCCAGCTCACCCGTGAGGCGTTCGAGGAGGCACGCCTGGCCAACGACCTGCGGTTCGTCGAGAACGGGGAAGAGTTGCTCGACTACCTGCACCGGCGGGGGAAGTACACCGACCCGGCTTCGTCCCCGCGGCCGGGGCTGATCCTGCTCGACCTGAACATGCCGAAGGTGGACGGGCGGGAGGCACTGGCCAAGCTGAAACAGGACCCCGACCTCCGCCGCATCCGCGTAGTCGTCCTCACCACTTCCAAGGCGGAAGAGGACGTGCTCCGCACCTACGACCTGTCGGCCGCCTCGTACATCACCAAGCCGGTCACCTTCGAGACGCTCGTCGAGGTGGTCCGCACCCTGGGCAAGTACTGGCTCGAGATCGTCGAGCTGCCCGATCATGACCGTCCCAATGGTTGAGAACACACTCCCCCGTCGCATCCGCGTCCTGCTGGTGGATGACGACGAGGACGACTTCCTGATCACCCGCGAGACCGTCGCCGACATCCCCGGCGGCGGCTACACGCTGGAGTGGGAGTCCGATTTCGACACCGCCCTTGATCGCATCTGCCGGCACGAGTTCGACGTCCACCTGGTGGACTTCCGCCTGGGGGCGAGGACCGGTCTGGACCTGTTGCGGAAGATGCGGGAGCGGAAGTGCCACGGGCCGGTCATCCTGCTCACCGGGGTGGGCCAGCCGGAGATCGACCGGGCGGCGGCGGAGGCGGGGGCGGCCGACTACCTGGAGAAGAGCACCCTCGACCCGGTGCTGCTCGAACGGGCGATCCGGTACGCGTTGCGGCAGCGGGCGACCGAGGCCGACCTGGAGCGGAAGGTGGCCGAGCGGACGGCCGAACTGGCCGCCGCCAACGACGCCCTGCGGGACGCCGACCGCCGCAAGGACGAGTTCCTGGCCACCCTCGGCCACGAACTCCGCAACCCACTCGCCCCACTCCGCAACTCGCTCGAGATCATGCGGCTGGCGGCCGATAACCCGGAGGCGGTGGAGTCCGCCCGCGGCATGATGGAACGGCAACTGCGGCACATGGTGCGGCTCATCAACGACCTGCTCGACGCCTCCCGCATCACCCGCGACAAACTGCGGATCGACCTCGCCCCGATCGATCTCCGGGAGCCGCTCCACTCGGCCGTCGAGACGGCCCGACCGCTGCTGGACGAGGCGGGGGTCGTCTTCGACTTGAAACTGCCCGACGGCCCGCTGCCAGTGAGCGGCGACCACGTGCGGCTGGCCCAACTGTTTGCCAACCTGCTGACCAACGCGGCCAAATACACCGAGCGGGATGGGCGGGCGTCGCTCACGGCCCTGGCCGATGGCCCGCAGGTGGTGGTGCGGGTGACCGACTCCGGCGTCGGCCTCCCGCCGCACCTGCTCGGGCGGGTGTTCGACCTGTTCACCCAGGTGGACCGCACGTTGAAACGGTCGCAGGGCGGGCTGGGCATTGGGCTGGCGCTGGTGCGACGGCTGACGGAGATGCACGGCGGGACGGTGTCGGCCCACAGCGACGGCGTGGGCCAGGGGACGACGTTCGAGGTGCGACTGCCGCTCATCGGCGACCCGGCTGAATACGAATGTCTGGTGTGTGAGAAGGCGTGATGTCAGGCGAGCCGTGCCCCGTGAGGGGCCGG
>JANNDF010000985.1:0-8008 GCA_031387445.1 Planctomycetia bacterium | reverse complement strand
CCCCCCCCCCCCCCCCCCCCCCCCCCCCCCCCCCACGTCACTTCCGCGCCAGCACCACCGCCCCGACCGCCGGCTCCGTCACCAGTTGCACCGCCCCGGCATTGATGCCCGCTTCACGCAACCCGTCGAGAAAGTGTCGGCGGTACAGTTCGCTGTTCGTCAGCACCCCGCCGGCGAGTGCCACCGGCAACCCCGCCTTCGGCAACCCGTTCGCGCTCACCGCCCCAGCCGCGGTGAGCGACAGTTCCCGCGCTTGCGTCCGCACGATCTCCGCCGACACCGCATCACCCGCCTCGGCCAACTCCAGCACCAGCGGGGCCATACCCGCAATCGCCGAGCGGTCCCACGGCCCGCGGTACACGGCCGGGATCAGGTCGGGCGCGGCGGACAGGTTCATCCGCTTCACGAACGCATCCACTAACTTCGTCGGCGGGGAGATGCCGTCGAACGACCGGCAGGCCGCCCGCAGCGCCGCCACCGTCAGCATGTACGCACTGCCTTCGTCACCAAGCAGGTAGCCCCACCCGCCGCACCGCCCGAGTATGCCCTCGGGCGTTTTCACGAACGCGATGCTGCCGGTACCGGCGATGACCGCCAGCCCCCAACCGTCCGGCGTGCCGGCCGCGAGCAGCAGCGTGGCGTCGTTCGACACGCTCACTTTCTCCGCCACGCTGCCGCGCTTGGCCCAGCCGTGAATCACGTCGAGTCCTTCTTGGCGATCCACGCCGGCCAGCCCGAGGCAGATCGAACCGACTTTCGCCCGGGGCAGTGCGGCGGCCTGAAACGCCCGCTCGATGGCGTCGTCGAGTGCCCTCAACCCGCCGTCCACGCCCACCGCTTGGATGTTCGACGGCCCGCCGACGCCACGCCCGAGCACCTTCCCGGACGCCTTCTCCGCCAGCAGACATATCGTCGTCGTCCCGCCGCCGTCGATGCCCAGCACCAGATCGGGCCGGTCGCTCACATGGCGTCTGGCTTTCGTCGCCCGCCCGTGCCCCAGCGCCGCGAGTGCCGGCTTGATCCGCCCGCCGTGATCGACCAACTTCGCCCGTGCCGTGATCGCGTCGAGATTCGCAAGGTGAGCGACAACCGCCGTCTTCACCTCGCCGTCGCAGCGGGTGAGCAGTTCATACGCGGCCGGCTCGTCGAGTCCGGTACACGCCCGCACGATGCGGTTCGAGCGTGCCACCAGTTTCGCGTTCGAAGCCTTCAGGTCCACCATCAGGTTGCCGAAGGATTTCCCCAACCGCACCATCGCGCCGGTGGTGAGCGTGTTCAACACCAACTTGGTGGCGGTGCCGGCCTTCAACCGCGTCGAGCCGGTCAGCACCTCCGGCCCGACGACGGGGGCGATGCACAATTCGACTTCCTTCGCCAGTTCCGAATCGGTGGTACACACCACGCCGACGGTGAACACGCCGACCGACCGCGCGTATCGCACCCCGCCGATCACATATGGCGTCCGCCCGCTCGTCGCAATGCCGCACACCACGTCGTTCGCGGTCAGGTTCAGGGCTTTCAAATCGGCTTCGCCGAACTCGGGGGAGTCTTCCGCCCCTTCGACCGCGCGGAACATCGCTCCCGGCCCGCCGGCGATCAGCCCGACCACCTGCTCGTGCGGACTCTGAAACGTCGGCGGACACTCGGACGCATCCAGCACACCCAGCCGACCGGACGTGCCCGCACCCGTGTAAATCAGACGCCCGCCGCGGGCGAACCGCTCGGCGATCGCATCGACGGCCTGTGCGATTTGCGTCCGCTGCGTGGCCACCGCCGCCGCGATGGTGCCGTCCTCGCGGTTCATCAGGTCCACGAGTTCGAGCGAGGTGAGTTCGTCGAGCCGTTCAGACGCCGGGTTGCGGGCTTCGGTTTGCAGGTGTTGCAGCGGGTCCATCGGGGCGAGCCAGGAGGAGGGAGAGCAGCAGGGCGACGGCGACGGTGGTGCCGGCCCCCACCAGCGCGAACCACGGCCACGCAAGGATAGGTTCTAGCAACCATCCCGGCACCGTACTGCCGAACAGGACCAACACTTTCCCGGCCTCAGTCTTCGTCGCCAACATTCCCATCCCTTCCGGCAGCCAGAGCAGGAACACGACGACGAACCCGGCGAGCAGCCCGCCCACCGCCGCCCGCGACGACACCGGCCGGCGGGCCTGCCCGAGTAGGAACAGCCCGAGCAGCAGGCCGGTGGTCATGCCCGCCACCTTGAGCACCTGCTCGACCACGCTCTTGTTGTCGCCACTGGTGCGATAGGCGATGACGGCCACCGCCATTTGTGCCACGCCCCACACGGCCGTCAGGATGCGGGAGAGGAGGACGTAGTGCTTCTCATCCCGGTTCGGCCGCAGCGGGCGGTAGAAGTCGGTGACGAGCGCGTTGGAGGAACTGTTCAGCGACGACGAGAGCGTGGACATGGCCGCCGCCAGCACCGCCGCCACCAGGATGCCACGCACCCCGACCGGCAGCTTGGTGACGATGAACAGCCCGAACACTTCATCCGGCCGCCACTCTCGCCCGTCCGCCCGCACCGGCAACTCGAACTGCCCAGTGTTCACCAGCACGAACAGCCCGACGCCCACGAGGAGGAACAGCAGGAACTGCACCGTCACGGTGAAGCCGCTGAGCACCAGTGCCGTGCGGGCGTGGCCGAGCGAGCGGGCGCACAAGTACCGCTGCACCATCAGTTGGTCGGCCCCGTGGCTCGCCATGCTGAACACCGCCCCGCCGATCACCCCCGCCCACACGTTGAACGGGAACGGCCCCTCGAAGCTGTGCGCGAGGTCGAACAGCACGAACTTCTCGTTCGCCGCTCCGACCTCCGCGAACTGTTGCCACCCGCCGGGCATCAGGGCGATGACGAACGCCCCGGCCAGGACCGCCCCGGCGATCTTGATGACGAACTGAATCAGATCGGTCCACAGCACCGCCTTCATCCCGCCGAGGTACGTGTACACGATGGTGACCACGCCCGTGAGGATGATGGCCGCCTCGATGCCGACGCCGACGTACTGCATGAGCAAGGCGGTGAGGTACAGCCGCAGGCCGTCGGCGACGGTGCGGGTGACGAGGAACAGTGCGGACGCCACCCGCTGAACCACCGGCCCGAACTTGAGCTTGAGCACTTCATACGCGGAGAACAGCCCGCCCCGCATGTACATGGGCAACAGCACCCACGCCACCACGCACCGACCGAGGATGTACCCGAACGACAACTGGAGGTACGTCAGGTTGCCGCCCGCCTTGTACCCCAACCCCGGCACGCTCAGGAAAGTGACGGCGCTCGTCTCCGTCGCCACGATGGACACGAGCACCATGAACCAGCCGACGTTCCGCTCGCCGACGAAGTACGTCTTCAGGTCCTTCTGCGATCTGCTGAACCACAGGCCGAACAGCGTCATCCCGAGGATGTACGCGGCGACGATGGCCAGATCGACGGGCGAGAGGGTGGGCATGGAAAACCTGACGAGCCGCGGTTCACTCAGAATACAAGAGGTGCGGCTTCCGCCGTTCTCGGAAGGCCGCTTCTTCCGCCTTCCAGGGTGCGATGACATCCCAGTAGTTCGCCCCAGCTTCAATTGCCAGTCGCTCGCGATCGCTCCCGAACAGCAGGTCGATAGCCGGGATGTGGTCTACGAACTCGTACCGCTCGGTTCGCCAGCGGAACGCATCGCCGAGCAACTCGCGGAAGGCACACAGCACGGCCAGCCCGGTGCGGACGGGCTGGAACCCGATGTGAGGGACGACGAACACCCCACCGCAAGTTTGCCCGGCGTGCTTTTGGAAGGTCGGGCGGAATGTGACCGGGAGAAAATCGACGGCGTCCAATCCAGCGGCCCGGAGGATTCCGACGAGTCGATTGGGATCGACGCCGGGGAAGCCGACGTACTCGAACGGACGGGTGGTGCCACGGCCTTCGCTCAGGTTCGTGCCTTCGATCAGGCACAGGCCGGGGTAGACGCGGGCGGTGTCGAGGGTGGGCATGTTCGGCGACGGCGGGAACCAGAACGGGTAGCCCGACTGGTACGGTTGTCGCCGCCACTCGCACTGAATCACTTTCAGTTGCAGGTTCGGCACGCGCTCGGCCTGGTAGAGCCTCGCCAACTCGCCCATCGTCATCCCGTGCCGGGTGCAGATCGGGTGCGGACCGACGAAGCTGTCGAACCCTGGGGCCGGCAGCGGGCCTTCGACTTCACGCCCCCCGAGGGGGTTCGCGCGGTCGAGGATCATCACCGGCAGGCGGACCGCGGCGCACGCCTCCAGGCAGTACAGCATCGTCGCTTGAAACGTGTAGTAGCGGCTGCCCACATCCACGAGGTCGATGATGAGTACGTCAAGTCCGCGGAGCACGGCCGCCGTCGGCTTGAGGCTGTCGAAGGTGTCGCCGTAGAGGGAATGAACGCGAACCGGCCCTTCCGCGCCACCCACAACCGGGATCAGGTCTTGCGCTTCACCCGTGATGCCATGCTCCGGGCCGAACAGGGCCACGAGGTCCACCCGTTCGGCGAACAGGTCTGCCGCCGAACGCAACCGATTGTCGAGTGCGGCGGGGTGCGTGACGAGGCCGACTCGCTTGCCGCGGAGCGGGGTGAAGTCGGCGTCTCGCAGAGCGTCCAGGCCGGTTGACATCACTTCTCCCCCGTGCCCTTCGCCTTCGCGGTCTTCACGTGCTTGTCGAACCACTCGATCTGCTCGGCCAGTACGTGCCCGATGCTCTCGCGGGCGCTGTACCCGTGGTCTTCGTGTGGGAGCAGCACCAGCCGCACGGTGCCGCCGTTGCCCCGCACCGCTTGATACATCCGCTCGGATTGCACCGGGAACGTGCCGGGGTTGCTGTCGGCCTGCCCGTGGACGAGCAGCAGCGGCTCGTTCACCTTCTGGGCGTTGTTGAACGGCGACATCTTGGCGTACACGTCCGGCGCTTCCCAGAACGTCCGCCGCTCGTTCTGGAAGCCGAATGGGGTGAGGGTGCGGTTGTACGCCCCGCTGCGTGCGATGCCGGCGCGGAACAGGTCGCTGTGGGCGAGCAGGTTGGCCGTCATGAACGCCCCGTAGCTGTGCCCGCCCACGCCGATGCGGGTGCGGTCCACCGGCCCCACCTCGCACGCCTTGTCGATGGCCGCCTCCGCCGTGGTCACCAGTTGCTCGATGAAGTTGTCGTTGGCCGATTCGGGTTTGCCGACGATGGGCATGCTCACCTCGTCCATCACGGCGTAGCCCTGGGTGAGGAAGAACATGTGCGAGTACCCGCCGAGGGTGGTGAACCGATTCGGACTGCCCGACACCTGCCCGGCGGTCGCGGCGTCGTTGAACTCCTTCGGGTACGCCCAGAACACGGTCGGCAGCTTCTCGCCGTCCTTCACCCCCGGCGGGGTGTACAGGGTGAACGAGATCTCCACGCCGTCCTTCCGCTTGGTCGTCACCAGTTGCTTCTTCACCTTCCGCAGGTCGGGGAACGGGTCTTTGTTGTCGGTCAGTTTCACCTCCTTGTCGCCGGTCTTCAAGAAGTAGTTCGGCGGGTCGGTCGGCGACTCGCGGCGGACGAGGAACGTGCTCTTCTCGAAGTCGATGACGGACACCACCGACTCGTACATCCCGTCGCGGCACTGGAACAGCGTCTTGGTTTGTTTCGATTCGGGCTGGTACGCGGTCAACTTCGGGAAGTCGCCCTTCGGCGTCGCCCCGCTCGACGACAGGTAGAGTTGGCCGTCCTTCACCAGTACCACCCGCAGGCCGTTCGGCAGGGGCACCGTGAGCGGCGCGCCGGGGTCGGCGTAGCGGTCGTTGACGGAGCGGTCGAACAGCACCATCGGCTTGGAGTCAGTCCCCGGTTCGATCACCACCGTGCGGGTCCACTTCCGCTCGCGGTCCAGGTCGGTCACGAGCCAGTTGCCAGCCCGCAAGAATCCCAGCCCGGCGAACCGATGTTCGGTCTTGTACGCCGACTTCGGCTTGCCGGTGAACGGGGCGGGGTGGGTGAACAACTCATCCCGGTGCGGCACTTTCTTCTTCGGGTCGCCGTCGTCGAGCGCCTCGGCCCACACCAGTTCGTCAGCTTCACCGGACACCCAACGTATGCCCCGCGGGCCGGTCGGCACGCCCTCGATGGGCACCTTGTCTTGCAGCGGCGAATCCACCACCGTGGACACGCTCTTCCCGGAGCGGTCCCAGACCTCGGTCACTTTCGGGAACGCCGAGTACGGGTGCAGGTACGAGAACGGCTTCTTCAGCCGCGTGACCAGCAAGTACTTCGTCGTCGGCGACGCCGACACGCCGGTGACGATGGCCGGCTCGCCGATTTTCGTCACGCCGCCATCGAGCTTCACCACCGCCAGTTGCGACGTGCAGTAGTGCTCGAACAGTGCCTCGTCGTGGGCGGAAGTCAGCATGTCCTGATAGGTCCGCACCGGGGCGGCCTTCCCACTGCTCTCCTGCACCACCGGGCCGACCGGAGCGGTCGGCGCTTCCGGCGGCTTGCCCCGCTTCTCCGGGATCAGTTGCACCAGCAACTCGTCATGGCTCAGCCACTGCACCGCGTCCCCGATGGCGTCGTTCAGCTTCACCCCTTTCACTTCGGTCACGCTGCCGTCGGCCACGCTGCCCACCCACAGGCCGATGCCGTCGGCGGATGTGACGGTGAGGAAGAACCGTTTGCCGTCGTCCGACCACGTTGAGGACGACACCTTCCCAGCGGGCAACTCCACGCTCACCTTGCTCTGGTCCGCCAGCTTCATGAACGTCAGTGCCGTGATGCTGCCCTGCCGGGCGGGACCGTTCGTCTTCGGGTTGATGCGGACGCCGGCCAACCGCAGCATCGGCTCGGACACCTCGGCAATGCTCGGGTAACGGGCGGATTGCACCAGCGCGATGAAGTCCCGCGTTGGCGAGACCGACACCGCAGGGAAGCTCGGCGCGTCGAGTACGTCGGCCACCACCTGCGGCGGTTTCTGGTACGCGGACTGGGCGGAAACGGTCACGTCGAGCATGAGCAGGGCGAGCAGTGGTGCGAGGAGTCGGACGGGGTGCATGGTGTGTTCCTGGGGTGGGGCAAGATTCCATCTTGTCGATGGTTCGGAGGCATGTTGGAATCTTGCCCCACTTATCCGGCTGGGTGAATCCACGGCTTTCGGTAAGGTCGCTTGAGTAACTTCGTGGCGTCGTCGTCGCCGACACACTCGTGCCTCATCGGATCCCAGGAGATCGTCCGGCCGAGCTTCTGGCTCAGGTTCGCCAGGATGCAACTGGCCGACGAGATGTGCCCCTGTTCGATGTCGGCCACCGGTTTGCTCCGATCCTCGCGGGCCTTCAGGAAGTCGAGCCAGTGTCGGCGGATGGCCGAGGCGACGTGCCGTTCCAGATCCTTCTCCGTCTTGTCTTCGGGGTACTTGTCCTCCTCGAACAGGGCGTTGCCGCTGACCGTAGCCTTCGCCGCCCCCTTGGGGACGAACTCGAACTTGTTCACACTCGCCTTCAGCGTACCCTTCTCGCCGTAGATGATCGCCGCCCAGGGGTAGTCCTTGTCCGGCGGCGAGCCGTAGGTGCGGTGCGTCCATACCACGTTGAATTTGGGGTGTTCGAAGGTGGCGGTCTGCGTGTCGGTGATGTTCGCCTTGCTCGCCTTCTCGACGTAGATGCCGCCGGCGGACGACACCTTGCTCGGCCAACCCAGGTCGAGCATCCACCGCACCATGTCGTACATGTGGATGCACATGTCGCCGACGATACCGTTGCCGTACTCCATAAACGCCCGCCACTTCCGCGGGTGAACGAGAGGGTTGTACGGCCGCTTGGGGGCGGGGCCGGTCCACATTTCGTAGTCCAGGTGGGCGGGCGGGTCGGCGTCCTTCGGATTCGACCGCTCGCGCATCTCGTAGTAGCAGCAGATCTCGACGTGCCCGATGGTGCCGAGCAACCCCTCCTTGATGACCTTCTCCTTCGCGTCGATGAGGTGCGGGGTGCTGCGCCGCTGCGTCACCACCTGCACCACCTTCTTGTGCTTGCGGGCGGCGTC
>JANNDF010000971.1:0-5954 GCA_031387445.1 Planctomycetia bacterium | reverse complement strand
GACTGGGGGGAGCGGGCGTACCTGGACATGAAACTGCTCCGCGACCAGGACGCGAAGACGAAGACACCTGGCGAGGGTGTGGAGCGAGCGACGGTGGCGGTGACGACGAACGACGTGACCGAAACGGTCGGCGTGTGACCGACCGCGGCGGGGAGACTCGCCGACTTCCCAACCCGACCTCCCCACTCACCGAAAAAGTTTTGTGCGCAACTTGACGGACACTACCCGCGATTCACCCTCGTCGTCATGCAGGTCGATGGGCGGATCACTGACCGCCGGGCGTACACCCACGCCGAAGTGCGCGGCGACGGTTCCGGGCCGGACTTCGCCGCCGGCGGCCACTCGCTGCTCGCCGAGAAGGTGCCCGCCGTGCTGACCGATACGGCCCGCTTCGAGGTGCCCATCGACCCAGACGGGCGGTTGCGACTCTCGTGGTACCAGCCGACGCCCCATTCGGCGATGGCCGCCTTCTCCGCGGGCGAGCGCCCGCTGTTCACCGCCGCCTTCCTGTCCGGCCGCGGGGCGTGGGCCGACTTCGTGGCCGCCCGCACCACCGAGGCGTACCTGGCCGATCTGCCATGGGCGCGGACGGCCGGGGCCGCCATCACCCTCCCGCCCGACCGCCCGCTCACGCTCCTCACCCCGCACCCGCCGACCGCCGCCGCGGGCGACGGACGGCGGGTGTTCCTGTGCACGCTCGGCCTGTCGGTCGCCTTCTTCGAGCGGGCCGCCGCCGACCCACTACCGCCTTCCGCGAGTTGAACGGCGTCACGGGCCGTTGTCCCGTGGCTCCACCTCGTCCGCCGCCTCCCGCTCCTCGATCCGCCGCTCCAGGTCGGCTACCTGGGCTTCCAGGTCCACCACCTGCCGCAACTTCATGCCCACCTCCAGCACCGCCTTCGCCGCCGCCAGCCGCACCGCTGGCGGGCCGTCCGACTGGACCAGCTCCGCAAGCGTCTTCGCCGCCTCCAACCCGGCGGAGGTGAGCAGCCCGCACGCCCGCTCGGTCAGGGCCGCCCGCGCCGCTACCACCCGCTTGCGGAACTTCTCGTCCGCCAACTTCCGCCGCACCGCCTTCTCGTCCAGTCCGTACTCCCGAGCCGCCTCCGCCACCGTCGCCCCGCTCGCCAGGGCGAGTACCAGCGCTTCCTCGGCCTGATGCTTCGTGCTCATGCTTCACGCTGGGATTGAACACGGGTGACCCGCAGGGTGCGGGCGTGCTTGGTGCGGCGGTGGGTGAGGGTGAACCCGTTGGCCGACAGGAACTGCACCATGCCGGCCACATTCCGCCCCGGACAGAGGGGCACGAACACCACCAGCCGGTGCCGCTCGGCGAACGAATCCAGTTCCTCCCCCAACTCGTGCGACGTGCCCTCCCACCCGTCCGGCGGCAGCTTCGCCAACCACTTCACCAGCAGCGTCCGGAACCGGCTCTCGGCCATTTCGTCGCGATCAAAGTGCATGGGGTGATCCTCCGAGCGGGTGACAAAACAAAGTGTGTCTTGGTGCTCGACTGTTCCGTGTGGGGTCAGATCGCAGGACCGCCAGGAAGGACCCGCGACGACAAAAGACCCACGCCAGGGCTCGCCGTCGTTCAGTTTTCAGGACGGTTCCGGATTGCGTCGGCTTTCGTCGGCCGTCGGCATTGTCATCACTCACCCGGTCGTCCCCTTCCGTTCGTAGCCGGGCGGAAGTTCGTCACTCAGCCCGTTCGGTTCGGCCGGTGGGGTTGGGGCGGCGGTGTTCACCAGCGCCATCACAGCGGCCTTGATGTGGGCTGGAAGGGTGGGCCAGTTCTGAACCAGCCGGGCGAGGTCGGTGAGGTGGTCTGCCGGGTTTGTGCAACCGGGTGTGCAACGCGGGACAGTGGCGGACGGAATCGCCTGGGATTTCAGGGCGTCCGGCGTGCCACGAGCCGGACTGTCGATCCGGAGGTTGCGGGTTCGAGTCCCGTCGCCCTCGCTAGTGCAACTCAGTGCGGCCCGGTGCGAATCAGCGCCGGGCCTCTTCATTTCCAGCCTTTCCGTCACACCACTCCCGGACACCTGTTCTGCCCCCGTATCGCACATCTGTGCAACCGGGTGCATCCCGGCGCAGGGAGTTGGTGCAAGCGGCGGTGCAAGCGAACCGCTCACGGAGGGGGTGTTCGCAGGCACCAGTGCCGACAACTTTCTGACCGCCCCAACAAGGTCGTGGAGCCGACGGTGCGAGTACCGAGCGGTCAGTTCTGGCTTTGAGTGTCCTGCCAGTTCTTGAAGAGTGCGAAGGTCGATCCCCGCCCGCCCGCCGAGGGTCAGATACGAGTGGCGCAGGGCGTGAAAGTCGGCGTACTCCGGTCCGTCGGGTCCGGGAACGGCGTAGAAGATGTCGGCGGCGCGGAGGTCGCCCCGCAGCATCTCCGCCGCCTTCTTGCCTGTCGCTCACGTTCCGCCCCACACCGGCACACCCGCCGGCTTGTCGGCCAGGAACTGAGTCAGTTCCGCCGCCACGTCCGGCGGCAGCGGTTGCACCTTCGGCTTCTTTGCCTTGTTGAACCGTGCCGCCAGGGTGACGGTGGGCATGGGCACGGACGGGGCAAAGTCGGCCGGGGTGAGGTTGGCCAGGGCGCTCGCCCGGAACCCGGTGGCGGCGGCGGTCAGGTAGAGCGCAACCCGGTCCGGTCCGCTCAGCCCGCGGAACGTGCGGGGACTCGAGCGGGCAGCGTCGAAACCCGTCGCAGTTCGTCCGCGGTCAACTCCCGCCGCCCGCGGCGCACATCGGTGGACGTGTTGAGCAGTTCGAGCGAGGCGAGCGGGCTGGCCCCGATCCGCTTGGCCGTCACCAGCCAGCGGAGGAACCCCCGCACCGCCCGCACAAGGGGGGAAGTCGCCGCAGTGAGCGGAGCGAACCCGGCGGGTGGGGGTCTATTTCGTGTACAACTTCAGCACCTGCCCCAAGACGCTCCGGAACGCCATGCTGGAGTGACAGATCATGCCCAGCCCTTCAAGGAATTGATAGATCTCATCGCCGCACAACGTGAGTCACAACATGGCCCGCCCGCGAAAGCTCTTTTCTTATGTCGTGCATCACGACTTCGGCCTCTCACCCAACCCGTCAGGCGGGTACTGCACTCTGGCCTTCTGCAAGTACAGGGAGAAGCCCGAACAGAATGCCAACATCGTCGAGACGGCTGAGGTTGGCGATTGGGTCGTGGGCAGCAGCGGGAAGAGTAAGCTGAGCCTCGGCAAGCACGGCCACCTTATCTATGCGATGGAGGTGACGGAGAAGTTGGCAATTCGGGACTATCTCCGCGATGTGCGGTTCAAGGGGCGTGCGGGGAATCTGCAAAAACCCGAAACACGCACCGACATGTTCGCCCTCGTCTCAGACCACTTCTACTACTTTGGAAAGAACGCCTACCCGCTGGCCAAGCGACATCGTGACCACTCGCTCGAAAAGCGGGGACCGTGGCACCGTTGCGACTTTTCGCAGGACTTCATCGTGGACTTCGTGCGGTGGGTGACTCAGCTACCGAAAGGGAAAACCGGTGAGCCTTGTAAAGCACCACCTACCGCACAAACCTTGCCTCTCAACCTGCCGAGCAAATCTGCTGTCACGCACGCGAACCCCCGCCGCACAAGGCAAAAATGCTGAACGGGGCCAAACTGAGACACTCCCCGGCCGGGCCACCGCTTGACTCCCGCACGCGGCGAGCGACAATACGGCGTTCTGCGTCCCCGCCCGGAGGCGACATGACGGTCCCGCGTTCCGCCCGCCCGCCCCGCGAATGGCTGCTGCTGCTCGTCGCCCTGGTGGTGGTCGGGCTGATCGTCGTCCCCTCCTGGATGTTCACGCACACGGTCGAGGAGCAGCGTCAGGCTCTGGACAAGTGGGACACGAAGCGGGTGGCGCACCTGCTGCTCGGCTTCCCGCAGATCGCCTGCTACCTGTGCTGCGTCTGGGCCGGGCTGATCCTGATCCGGCGGTCCATGGAGGTGCAACGCCAGCGCGGGGCGTTCGGGTACGAGTTGCTGCCGACCGACGAGGGATCGCGCATTCTGCCCGAAGACGCACGCCCGCTCTCCCGCAAGGTGGATCAGACCATCGCCCGCCGCGGGCCGAGCATCCTGGCCAACATGATCCGCCTGGGGCTGAACAAGTACGCCATTAGTAAGAGCGGGCCGGATGTGGCCGAGGTGGTCCGCACGCAGGCCGAAGTGGAACAGGGCCGGCAAGTCGCCTCCATGAACACGGTGAACTACCTGGCGTGGGCCATCCCCGCCATCGGCTTTCTCGGCACGGTGTTAGGCCTCGCCGAAGCGCTCATCGCCCCGGCCAAGCCGCCCGCGCAAGAGAACCAGTCGGCCGAGGAGATGTTGTCCGCGTACACCAAACAGACCGACGCCTACCTGAGTCAAGTCACCGGGCACCTGGGCAGCGCGTTCGACTGCACGTTCGTGGCGCTCGCCCTCAGTCTGGTGCTCATGTACCTGCTGCACGCCGTTCAGAAGGCGGAAGAAACGCTCGTCATCGACTGCCAGAACTACTGCCAGGAGCACCTGCTCCTGCGGCTGTACGACCCGCAGCCGGAGGCGGAAGCATAGCGAGTGTGATTCGGTCCCAGGGCTTCCGCCCTGGGCTACGACCGGCGGTCCCTTCGGGACGCAAGGCCCCCACTGTCTTCCGCCCCGTAGGGGCCGGCGGACTTAGCCCAGGGCGGAAGCCCTGGGTGTGAGAGCGGACCCATGTTCGGCCTCGGGCAGAAGAAGGCGACCGCCGCGACCGCCGAGCGCAGCCGGCTGGTGGGCGTCGATCTGTCGGCCACCCGCATTCGGGCGGTGGCGGCCGGCGTCGGTTCGGTGCGACCACTTCACCTCGACGACCCGCACGAAGACCTGCCGCTGTGCGTCGCCCTCGACCGCCGACCGGCGCCACTCGGTCACGCCGCACTCGCCCGCATTCGCATCCTCCCCCACGCCGTGTGTGCGAACTTTCTGTCGCTCGTCGGCACGGCGAACGAGTGGCGGGGCGAACGCCTCACCCTCTCGGCCGACACCGCGCTCGAAGAGTGCCTGAAGGCGGTTCGCCCGGCGATCGAGGCCGAAACCGATGCCGCCGGTCTGGTGCTGCCGAGCTACCTGAACATCCGCCAGGTGCGGACGACGCTCGAACTGGCCGCCTCCGCCCGCTGGCCGCTCCGCGGGTCGGCCATGACCCCGCTCGCCATCGCCAGCCACCGCGCCGCCGGTCTGACCGCCGCCGTCCGCGGGGTCGATCCGACCGTGCTCGTCATCGACGCCGACGATCACGCCGTGTCCGCCGCCCTCGTCGCCATCGGCACGGACGAGGTGAAGTTGCTCGCGTCCACGGCCGTGCCGAAGACCGGCGTGAAGCTGTGGAAGGACCGACTGATCGACGGGCTGTCGGATCGGTGCGTGCGGGTCTGCCGCCGCGACCCGCGCGACTCCGCCGCCGCCGAACAAGACCTGTACCTGCAACTGGACGACGCGCTCGATTCCGCACGGGTCGGCCGGCGGGTGACGCTCGGCGTTCGCGCCGAGAAGTGGTATCAAGACCTGACCGTGGCGCCGGACGAATTCGAGGGCGTCTGCGAGCCGGTGAACCGCGTGGCCATCGACGGGCTGAAGCAGTTCCTGTTCTCGGCCCCGGTGGCAGTTCCCCCGCGGGCGGTCTGGCTGACCTTCCCGGCCGGCCGGCTGCCGGGGCTGGCGGCGAAGATCTACAAGCACTCGCCGGAGCAGACGCAGGTGAGCCTGCTGCCGGCGAACGCCGCCGCCGAGGCCGCCGCCGCTCTTGTCCCACGGTGGCTGACCGGCCACCTGCCGCGGACGCACCTGGACGCCAGCATCCCGCACGCCCGGCGGATGGACGTGGGGCGAGATGCGGGGACAAAGGCGTTGCCCGGATGACGAGCCGCGACCGCCAGGGAGCGGGTGATGCGACCCCCGCTCCCT
>JANNDF010000964.1:0-1055 GCA_031387445.1 Planctomycetia bacterium | reverse complement strand
AACCGCCGGCGTCAGCCGGCTGGGTGCCGATTCGCCCCCAATAAAATGTACCGCTTGTGGCGAACCCCGCCCGGAAACGAGAACAGCCCAGATGGGGAGACCCACCGGGGCTGTCGGGAGAGGGCGTTTCGCACACCTTTTACGGCATCATTTCCATCGGCGGGTCTTGCATGTGTTTCTTCAACTTGTCGCCGTCGGCCACGCCGGTCTCGTCGAACCCGCTGCCCGGCTTGCCCGGCTTGCCGATGGCCGGGCCGTAGGACACGGCGAAGCCGATGGCGAGCAGGGCGGCGACCGACGCCCCGAGCGTAGCGCGGACACGCCACGGGCCGGCGGTGCGGGCGGGAGCGGCGTCGGCCGGGATCGGTGGTGCCGGCCACTTGGCCGGCACTTGGGCGCGGAAGTACTGCGAGAAGGCGCGGTCGAGGTCGTCGGGCGACGGCTGGGGAGAGTGCTGGTTCATGGGGAGGGTTGGACTCCTTCGGCGGAGAGTTTGTCGGCGAGTCGTTGTCGGGCGCGGCTGAGCCGCATGTGGACTGCTGTCACGGCCAGGCCGAGCATGTCGGCGATGGCCGGGGCGTCGTATTCCAGGGCGTACCGCAAGGTCAGGATTTCACGGTCGGCAGCAGGCAGGTCGTCCAGCAACTGCCGCACACGGGCGAACGTCTCGTCCCGTTCCATCTTGTCGATCGGCTGCACCCCGTTGGCGGCCACCGTACCGAACAGTTCCGGCGCCTGGGTGCCGTTCCGCCGGAACGCGCTCTTCGCGTAATCTTCGGCCAGGTTGCGGGCCACACGCAAGAGCCAGGCGCGCGGATTATCCAGGGTCTCACCGGCTTCCAACTGTTTCCACAGTCGGAGGAACGTCTCTTGCATGATGTCGAGGGCGGAGTCGGCGTCCATCCAGCGGGCGTAGGCGAGCGCCCACACCTCACGCTGGTACTGCGAGTACAAGGACTCGAACCGCTCGCGGATGCTGGCCTTGCGCGGCACAGGCAGTCTTCCTCGGCCACAGTCCCGGCCGCGACATCAGAGTAGACGCCGCGGGTGCGGGG
>JANNDF010000930.1:0-6505 GCA_031387445.1 Planctomycetia bacterium | reverse complement strand
GATGGTCGGGGTGAACGCCCTCGGGTGGGTGCCGAAGGCGACCGAGTGGGTCGATCCGCTCGCGTCGGTCGGTTCGACGACCAAAGACCTTGTTCCCGGCTGGCTGAGCGTTCTGCTGCTGTTCGTCGCACTGCTCGGCTTCCTCACCTGCGGTGCGTGGGTGATGGGGCACAGCGTCAAGCGGTTCGCCATTGGGTTCACTATCTTGTTCGCCGTCGGCTACGGCTGTTGGGTGCTGGGGCACTATGGCTACCTCGCGACCACACCGGACAAGATGACGAAACTCGGGATCCCCTGGGGGCTGGGCTTGACCGGCGAAGCCGGCTACCTGCTCGCACTCGGCGCCGGATTGCTCGTCGGCAACTTGTTCCCGAAGGCCGGCGAGTGGCTACGGGAATCGGCCCGCACCGAGTGGTACATCAAGACCGCCATCGTCATCATCGGGGCGTCGCTCGGGCTGAAGGCGGCGGAGGAGTCGGGCCGGGCGGCGACGATCATGTTCCGCGGGCTGGCGGCCATCATCGAGGCGTACCTCATCTACTGGGCGGTGGTGTACTTCCTCGCCCGCAAGGTGTTCGGGTTCAGCCGCGAGTGGGCCGCCCCGCTTGCCAGTGGCATCAGCATTTGCGGGGTGAGTGCAGCGATCACCACGGGGGCGGCGGTGCGTGCCCGGCCGGTGGTGCCGGTCATGGTGAGCAGCCTGGTGGTGTTGTTCAGCGTGGTGGAATTGGTGCTGCTGCCGATGGGTGCGAGGCTGTTTTTGAAAGATGAACCGATGGTGGCCGCCGCGTGGATGGGGCTGGCGGTGAAGACCGATGGTGCGGCCATCAGTAGCGGGGCGATCACCGAGAGCATGATCTACGCCGACGCCAAGGCCATCGACGGCGTGGAGTACGAACCGGGCTGGATGCAACTGACCACGACGACGGTGAAGGTGTTCATCGACCTGTTCATCGGCGTGTGGGCGATCATCCTGGCGGTGGTGTGGGCCTACGCCATCGACCGCAAGCCGGGCCAGGGGGTGCCGTTCCGCGACATCTGGGGGCGGTTCCCGAAGTTCGTGTTCGGCTACGCGATCACGTTCGCGGTGCTGTTGACCCTGGGGTTACAACTCTACCCGCCGCTTCAACAGGCGAAGGAAGCGGTGAAGGCGGCGAAAGCCGCCAAGCAGCCTGTCACAGCGGAGATGAAGGACGCCGTGAAGAAGGCGGAGGAGTCGGTGAAGCCGGCCAAGGACGGTATGGATCAAGCCGACCAACTGCGGCGGGTGTTCTTCGTGCTCACGTTCTTTGCGATTGGGATGGGGGCGAACCTGCGGCGGCTGTGGGCGGAA
This sequence comes from Planctomycetia bacterium, assembly GCA_031387445.1. Lineage (GTDB taxonomy): Bacteria > Planctomycetota > Planctomycetia > Gemmatales > Gemmataceae > JALHQU01. The sequence continues at coordinate 5,172 of JANNDF010000930.1, read as the reverse complement.
GGGCTGGGCAAACTGGCGCTGGTGTACGCGGTGAGTCTGTTCGGGTTCGTCATCTGGTTCGGGCTGCTGGTGTCGTGGCTGTTCTTCCACGGGGTGAAGCCCCCGACGGTGAATCCGGGTTAGCCCGACGCGCGAGCGAGGGGCAAACCAGTGAACCGAGAAGGGTCGCGCGGACGCGGATCGTACCACCTGTTAGCCCGACGCGCGAGCGAGGGGCAAGCCACCTGCCCGACGAGGAATTCGGCCCTCGCTCGCGCGTCGGGCTAACAGGTTGATGGCGGTGGCTCGCTCACCGAAAACCGGATGCCTGGCTTGCCCCTCGCTCGCGCGTCGGGCTAACAGGGTGGCTGAATCCGCTGAGGGAGAACTGACGTGCCGGACGACAAACAGACCGCGGAAGAGATGGCGAAGCAGCAGGCCGAGCCGCTGCTCCCGGCCGAGAAGTGGCTCATCTTCGGCAGCATTACGCTCGGGCTGGTGCTGCTCGGCCTGCTGCTCTGGCTGACCGGGGCGGTGTGAAGTGTGTCAGCGTTCGTCCCCGGGGACCGGAGGTATGGCTGGCACCTTGCTCAACACCCGGTCGAACGCCTCCCGGCTGCCACGGGCCGCACGTTGCTCCAGTTGTTCCAACTCGGCCAATACCGCAAGCCGCTGCCGCACGGCATCGGCCACCCACTCAGCTTCACTGGCTGGGCCCGCGCCCGCCCGGCGAGTCACTTCTCGCCGGATATCCTCCGGCAATTCTAGTACGAGTGTGCTCATGATGCTTCCTCCAACTTCGATGATACGCGTGAATCAATGACGCCTCACACGATAAGTCCCACCGGGTCGATGGTGAACGATTCGTACTGCGTGGAACTGTCCGTCAGCCGGAGAGTGGATCCGTTCTCAAATCGAATGCTGATCGATTCCGGGGCCGAAAGCTGACAGTCAACCACCCGCTGCCCAATGAGCCAGTGGAAGTGGTATGGTTCCAAACGTGGCAATGACGATGCGTGATCGACCTCCACCCCTTCGGGTCCGAAGACCTGCCAATGACCCCATACGACGATCGTGGACTCGGGGTCGAACACGAAGTCAATCTGGTGTAGCGTAAGGTGGATTCGGATGAGCGTCGAACCCAGCAGAAACGACAGGTCAAGAGTGGTCGGAACGCCGTACATCCTCTGCCCTCGCCGAAGGCGTCCACCTTACCGCTCGCTAGCTCTGCCCGCTCACTTCACATACAGCCCCTGCGCCTGGGTCAGCTTCGCCCGGGCCTGGTGCCACTGCATCACCCCCTGGATCAACTCCGCCCGTTCGCGGTTGAGCTCCAGCACTGCCGGCACCACCGCCCCGGCGCCCTTCTCGTCCTTCTTCAACTCGGCCACCTTCGCCTTCTGCTTCTCCACCCGCCAGCGGATCAGCCCCACCTGCCGGGCCTGCTCGCCGAGGATCAGCGCCTGCGCCCGCACCTCGTCGGCCACCGCCCGTTCCCGTTCGTCGATCAGCGTGAACAGTTGCGCCTTCCGCACCGCCACCTCCTGGTCCGCCGCCGCTTGCAGCGGCGCCAGTTGCTCCGCGAGTCGGCGTTCGGCGATCCGCCGGGCGAACGGCAGCCGCGGCCCCACGCCGCCCATCATCCCGCCCATCGACCCGGTGCCCAGCACCCCGCCGGTGGACGGCATCGCCCGCAAGAACTCCCGCACTTCCGGCAGCGTGTCCGGCGTCAGGTTCAGGTACGCCGACCGCAGGGCGAGCAGCTCCGGCCGCTTTTCCAGCCCCACACGCACCGCCGCCTCCACGTCCAGCACTTCCTTCGGCAACCCGAACTCGCCCGTCGGCATCAGCCGGTCGGCCGTCTTGCCCGACGCTCCGATCCGCCGCTTCAGGTCGGCGTCGAGCAGCTTGGTTCCCAGTTCGGCCTGTCCGAGTAACCCGATCCACGTCGCCCGCTGCCTGGCGATCTCCTCCACATCAATGGGCGGTTTCGCCCCCCGCTTGATCGCCTCTTCGACCGCCCGCCGCAGCACGTCGATCTCCTCGATGGTCTCTCGCACCACAGCCGACCGCCCTTCCACGTCGGCCAACTGGTAGAACGCGACCACCGCCTCGCCGGCCGCCCGGTTCCGCATCTCGGCCACCACCAGCGGCCGCAACTCGCGGGTGAGCGACGACTCCGGCGGCGGGCGATCCGGGTCGGCCACCACCGGCACGCTGTTCTCCCGCTCGGCCGCACTCGCCAACGGGGCGTGGTCGTACGCCAGTTTCGCGCACACCGCTTCCGTCAACCCGATGGCGGGCGGTCGGGTGGCGCCGGTCACGTCGGCGGTTGCCGGGTCGATGAGCGGGAGCGATTCGAGTTTCGGTTCGAGCGGCGAGAGTGGCGCCGAAGGCACGTCCACCTGAGGCGGCTTCTCGGCCACCGGTGGCGGGTAGAACACCCGTGGTGGCGGCGCGTGCTTACAACCGACGGCACCCGCCGTCGTCAGCCCGAACAACACCATCCACCACACGCCCCGCCGCATGGTCGCCCCTTCCGAATGCCGGCATACGTCCCGTATCCCATCGGTCGGCAAACTGGGTGGACTGAATCGGTTCCGCCGGTTGTTCAGAGTTCTGGACACTTTCGCGCGGGCGGTGGGGTAAATGCCACAGGCTGGGCGGCGAACCGAAGGTATCGCACGGGCGTGGCGGAGAGTTTCCACGACTTCACGCCACCCGATCATAAAACCATAGCCCGAGATGCAAAGACCCCATACCGGACAAGCAGTTACGGCGAATCAGGCCGGTTGTGCGGGAGGTCAAACCCGACGAAAAGCACCCAGCTTCACAGCCGCCCTTGACGGAAATAGACCAGCCGGTCTATACAATCGAGTACCCCTTAGACCGGACGGACCAGAACTGCTCATGTCGGCGCTCAACGGCCTGCCATCGACTGACACCCCTCCGCCGCAACCGGTGGGAGTGTCCAACTTCCCGCTGCCTGGTTTGGTGGCCGACGTCGGCGGCGATTCACCCATCGCCCGCAAGCGGCGGGACGAGATCGTCACCGCGGCCGCCGACATCATCGCACGCAAGGGGTTGCACGACCTCTCCCTCAAGGGGATCGAGACGCAGTGCAACATGAGCCGCGGGCAGTTGACGTACTACTTCAAGTCGAAGGAAGACATCCTGTTGGCGGTGTTTGATCGGATGCTGGCCGGGATGGTGCGGGAGATCTTCGCCAACGCCGAACGCGACGGCGTGGCACGCCCCGGCGAAGGGTCGGTGCTCGACCGCATCCGGCACGGCCTGGACAACATGATGAGCGGGCATAGCCCTGAACGGGCCGAACTGCACTCGCTCACCCACACGTTCCTGGCTCAGGTTCACAACCCGGAATACCGCCGCAAGTTGGCCGCGGCCAACGCCGGCTGGCGGCAGCACATCGCGGCGGACATCACCGCGTCGGCCGGGGGCGTTCCCCCGCCGGTGCCGCCGGCCGTCACTGCCAGCATCGCCATGGCCCTGTTCCAGGGGCTGGGCGGGCAACTGGCCGTGGACCCCGAGGCGTTCGACCGCGCCGCCGTCGCCGACGCCTGCCTCCGCATTCTCGCCCCGCTGCTCGGCCCCCCTCCGGACGCCCGAGGTGACACATGAGCGATCACGACGACCCGGTCGCCCTCCAGACGGCCACCCCGCCGGAAGTGCGAGTGCTGCCGCCGCCGGAACCACCCCCGCGGGCCACCCGCACGCCGGCGCCCATCTCGGCCAGCGCGAACGCTTCCCCGGAACTCCGCGACCGGGTGAAGAAGCTTCGCATCGGCGGCGGGGGGAGCGGCGGCGGGGGGAAAGGGTCGTTCCTCGGCCGGACGGTGTGGCTGCCGTGGGGGCTGTGCGCGCTGCTGGCCATCACTTGGGGCGCGGTCGCCATGCGCACCTACCGCAACCCGCCGAAGGGTGACGACGGCGGCGGGGCCGTCGTCACCGACTCGCCCGGCGGGTCGTCCGGGTCGGGGGCGACGCCCGGAAGCGGCAACTCGTCCGCCGCGCCAGTTCCCACCGGCACCATCCGCTGGGAAGGGAAGGGCGTGCTGGTGGTCTCCCGGCAGATCAGCGTCAGCCCGATCGACGTGGGCGGCAAGGTGCTCGAACTGCGGGGGCCGCGGCCACCGCTGGACACCGAAGTCGGCCAGAGCGTCCTCGGCGGGTCGCTCGCCGCCGCCCAGCCGTCGCGGAAGTTCGAAGAAGGGGCGCTGTACCGCGAGGGCGACATCATCGCCATCCTGGATTCCACCACCTATCGGGCGCAGGTGAGTGAGGCGAAAGCGAGTTTGTCGTCGGCCGAGCAGCGGCGGGAGGCGGCGGTGCAGCGGCGGGAGGCCCAACTGCCGTCGTCCGTGCGGAAGGTGGAGGTGGAGCAGGTGGAAGCGCAGTTGAAGGAGGCGCAGGCGAACAAGCTGCAAGCGGACCAGGAACTGGCGCGGCAGGAGCGGCTCGGCCCGGCGGCGTCCGTCCGCGAACTGCAACAGGCCCAGGCGAACGCCACCGGGTTGTCTGCCAAGGTGAAGAACCTGGACGCCACCCTGGTGCTGCTGAAGGAAGGCCCGCGGAAGGAGACGCTGGCCGCGTTCGAGGCGGACGTGAAGAGCGCCGAGGCGGACGTCGCCGCCGCCTCCGCCCGCCTGGTGCAGGCGCAGTGGCGGCTGGACAACTGCACCATCAAGGCGCCCATCGCCGGCACGGTCCTCACCAAGTCGGCCGAGGTGGGCAAGCTGGTCAACCCAATGGCCTTCTCCGGCGGCGGGGCCATCTGCGACCTGGCCGACCTGGCCGACCTGGAGGCCGACCTGAAAGTGGCCGAGCGGGAGATCGCCAAGGTGCGGGTGGGGATGCGGTGCACCATCCGCCCGGACGCCTACCAAGACCGCGTGTACGCCGGCACCGTCCACCGCATCATGCCCATCGCCAACCGGGCCGACAACACAGTCAACGTCCGCGTGCGGGTGAAGCTGTTCGACGGCGAAATCCCCGGCACCTTTCTGAAGCCGGAGATGGGTGCGGTGGTGAGCATCCGGGAGTGAGGAGCAACGCCCGGCGGACCCCACTCCCCGTCGGGTCGCCGGTGACCACGATTCGCGGTCGAGCCCAACGACCACACCCCTCCCCGTTGGGGAGGGGTCGGTTGCGAAGCAACCGGGGGTGGGGTTG
>JANNDF010000914.1:0-5398 GCA_031387445.1 Planctomycetia bacterium | reverse complement strand
CACGAGCGGGTTCAGGGTGTCGAACCAGCCGGTCACTTCCGACGGCAGCCAACCGACTGTCAGCGGCTTCTCCTGCTCCGGGGTGAGCGCCATCCGCTGAATCTTCGGCCACACCGATTCCGGTGCCGCCCCCGCCTGCACCTGTTCGACCGCCGCCGTGTTCTGGTTCACCCACATCAGCGCGCCGACCACGAGCAGCGCCCCGACCAGCAACCGCAAGCGTGGGTCGAACGGCACCCGCAACACTGCCTTCAGGACACGAATCGGGAGCGGTGTCCGCGGGCGGCGGGGGATCGACTTCGCCTTCTCGTACCGGCTCATCATCTCCCGCACATTCACCTTCTTCTTGCGGTCGGCGTTCGCGGCCTGAAGCACCTTGCCCTGCTCCACCACGTCCTCGGCGGCGTCGTCGGCCAGGGCCGCGGCTTCCGCGTCGCCCATGCCGGTCGCCTTCAGCCGGGCGGCTTCCGTCTGTCGCAGCAGTTTCTTCGTCTTCACGTCCTTCCGCTTCTGGATCATCGCCTCGAACCGGGCGATCAGCCCGTCCCGCCACGCGGCGTACTTCGGCCGGCCCGCCACCTTCTCCGCGTACTCAGTGCGGGCCTGCACTTTCGCGGGGTAGCCGTACATCAGCTCGTACACCTTCTCCCAGCGGTCGCCGGCGTTCTCCACCACGAACTTCCGCACCTCGTCCTCGTCCATGCCGGCCAGCCGCCACCGCTTGGCGAGCGATTCCAGTTCGTCCTTCTGCTCGCTCGCCTTGTCGTGCGCCGGTTTCGCCAGTCCGTACCCGTACCCCACGCCGACGGCCGCCCCGATCACGATGCCGATGACCCCGAAGATGAGCAGCCCGCTGAAGTACAGCCCGGCCAGGAACAACAGCACCACCACGCCGACGGTGAGCCAGTCGATGATGCGGGCGCCGAACGTCCACTCGCGGGCCTTGCGGAACAGGTGCGAGCCGGTGAGAACGCCGCTGGTCATGAACCCGCCGACGACGGCCGCCACTGTGCCGAGCAGGATCACGCCGCCGGCCACGGGGCTGATGAACAACGCGAGAATGCCGGCGAGAATGCCGAAGATCGGCCCGAACGCGGCGGCACGCCCGGACCACTGGCCGAGCGGCTGATTCGCCACCTGCTTCACCAGTCCGTCGAACACGGTCAGTTGCTCTTCCGTCGGCTTGCCCACACTCTTGCCGTGCGCCTCCTGCCACCCTTTCAGGGCGACGGTGAACTCACCCATCGTCTGGTAGCGGTCGGCCGGGTCTTTTTCCAGCGTGCGGTCCACGATGCTCGCCAGGTCTTGAGGCACCTGCGGGGCGGCGCGGGCGAGCGGCGGGGGCGGCTCGTTCAGGTGCTTGGAGATCACCTCCACCGCCGTCTTACCCTGGAACGGCGTCTTGCCGGCGAGCAGGGCGTACAGGGTGCAACCGAGGCTGTAGATGTCGGCCCGGCCGTCCACAGTGGTCGCGTCGCGGCACTGCTCCGGGGCCATGTAGGATGGCGACCCCATTGCCGACCCCACCCGCGTCACGTCCGGCAGACCGCTCAGTCCCGACCCGTCGCCGGTGCGTTTGCCCCCGCCGCCCGCGTCCTCATCGGCCGACACGCCCTTCGTCTTCACCAGCCCCAGGTCGGCCACCTTCACGATGCCCTCGTCGTTCACCATCAGGTTGTCCGGCTTGATGTCGCGGTGCACCATGCCGCGGTCGTGGGCGAACCGGAGGCCGTTGGCTGCCTGAATGATGAACCCGACGGCCTCGTCCGGCGACAGCTTGCCCGCCTTCTTCAGCCGATCCCCCAGCGACCCGCCGTGCACATACTCCATGCTGAAGAAGTTCACCATGCCGTCGCGGCCGAGTTCGTAAATTTGCACCACGTTGTGGTGGGTGAGCTGCGCGGCGGCGTAGGCCTCTCGCACGAACCGCGACACGAAGCCGGGATCGTCGGCCCACTCCGGATTCAGCGTCTTCAGGGCGACCGAGCGGTCGAGCGACACCTGCCGCGCGAGGTACACCGACCCCATGCCACCCTTGCCGAGTGGCTTCAGCACCTCGTAGCCGGGGAAGGCAGTGCCGTCGTCGTCGGCGTGGAAGTCGGGCGCCGACTTCTCGTGCGGAGCCACGACCGTCTGGTCGTTGCGGTCGGCCCGCGGCGCCGCCCCGCGTGTGGTCTCCGTGTCTTCGGACTCGGGCATGCCGCGATCCGGCAGCGAGGCGGCGGTCTGGTCCGGGTCGGCGTGGGGGCGGTCGCGGTCGGCGATGGACGCGGCCGTCTGATCCGGGTCCGCCGGCGGGCGGGGTTTCCGTTCGGCGATCGACGCTTGCGTGGAGTCAGAAGCGGCGGCCGCGGCCGAGGCGAACGTGGCCAGGCTCTTCTCCCGCTGGCCGCCGGCCTTCTCATCGGCCAGCGTCATCAGGCTCACTTTCATCACCAGCGCGCCGCCGCAACTGGTGCATTTCATGGTGAACCGGCCGGGTTTGGGCGGGTTGGCCGACATCTCGGCCGCACACCCTGGGCAGGCGAACTTCATGGGGCGAGTCCGATCACGGTGGGGAGCGTGTGCGGAGAATCGTTCGTTGTTACGGCCCAATTCTGCCGACTGTTCGACCCGACCACAACAGGATTCCCGCCCATCACTCGCTACCATCACAGAACCCACCCCACTGAGCCGCCGAAATGCCACGGCCCGACGCCTACCCCGCCCTCGTGTCCCACTTCCGCGAACTGACCGTCCTGCAATCCTGTTCGTCCGTCCTCGGCTGGGACCAGCAGACGTACATGCCCAAAGGCGGTGCCGCCTTCCGCGGCGAACAACTGGCACTGCTCGCCAAGTTGTGCCACGCCCGCGCCACCGACCCGCGGATCGAAGAGTGGTTAATCGCGGCCGACGTGGTACCGGAGTCGGCGGAGGCGGCGAACGTCCGCGAGTGGCGGCGCGGGTACGACCGCGCCACCAAGCTGCCGGCCCGGCTGGTGGAGGAACTGGCACTCGCCACGGCCGCCGCAAACGAGGCGTGGGAGACGGCACGCGCGGAGGACAAGTTCGAGACGTTCCGCCCGCACCTCTCGCGGGTGCTGGAGTTGAAGCGGGAGGAAGCTCAGGCGGTTCAGTCTTCCACTCCGCAGTCCGCACTCCGCAATCCGCACTTGTACGACGCCCTGCTCGACGAGTACGAACCGGGCTGCACAACCGCCGAGTTGAAGACGCTGTTCGCCGAACTGACCACCGCCCTTGTGCCGCTCATCCGACAAGTCGCCGACCGCCCGCCGGCCGACACCTCCTGCCTCCGCCGGGAGTTCGCCATCGACCGCCAGAAGTGGTTCGCCGAGGGTGCGGCCGAGGCCATCGGGTTCGACTTCCGCGCCGGCCGGCTCGACACCACCGCCCACCCGTTCTGCGCGACGGTCGGCCCCGGCGACTGCCGCCTGACCACCCGGTACAACCCGCGGTTCTTCAACGAAGCGTTCTTCGGCGTGCTGCACGAGGCCGGGCACGGCATGTACGAACAGGGATTGCCGGCGGAGGCGTTCGGCACCCCGTGCGGGTCGTACTGTTCGCTCGGCGTTCACGAGTCGCAGTCGCGGCTGTGGGAAAACCAGGTCGGGCGGAGTGCGGCCTTCTGGCAGCACTGGTTCCCGCGGTTGAAGCAGGCGTTCCCCGGCGTGATGTCCGACGTGACCGCCGACACGTTCGTGCAGGCCATCAACGCCGTGTCGCCGTCGCTCATCCGCGTGGAGGCCGACGAGGCGACGTACAACCTGCACATCGCCATCCGCTTCGAGTTGGAGGTGGCGCTGATCGGCGGCGACCTGAGCGTGGCCGAACTGCCCGGCGCGTGGAATGACGCGTACGAGAAGTCCCTCGGAGTCCGCCCGTCGTCCGACGCCACCGGCTGCCTGCAAGACATCCACTGGAGCTTCGGCGGGTTCGGCTACTTCCCCACGTACACGCTCGGGAATCTGCTGGCGGCGCAACTCTTCGCCGCGGCCGAAACGACGATGCCAGAACTGAACAACTCACTCGCGACGGGGGATTCCGCACCGCTGTTGAGCTGGCTCCGCGACCACATCCACCGGTACGGCCGACAGTTCCGTGCGGGTGAGTTGTGCCGCCACGCCACCGGCACCCCCCTCTCGGCGCAGCCGTTTCTCGACTATCTATCCGGAAAATTCGGCATGACCCCACCCGCGAGCTAGAGTTTTCAGCCCTTGCGTTCCGTCCTGCTGGTCGGGTTGATCCCGTCGCCCCCATGACCCCTACCCCTGCTCACCCGTTGCCCGCACTTCCCACGGAGGTCGAGCCGGACACCGCCGACACCATCCGCGGGGAGAACGAAGACACCAAATCCATCCGCAACATCCGCCGGGTCATCGCCGAGCATGTGGCCGCGCAGGATTCGGAGGTGCCCACCAACGTGCCCGTGCCGGCGGTGGGCGACGTGGTGGGGAGCGTGACACTGAACGAACCCCTCGGCAGCGGGGCGTCGTGCTTCGTGTTCCGCGGGTGGGACGAGCCGACCCAATCGACGGTCGCCGTCAAGATCATGAACTGGGCGAACACGTTCGACCGCACGGCGGCCATGAGGCAGATGCGGACCGAAGCGGCGGCCATCGCTCGCGTGAAACACCCCCGTGTGGTCCGCTTCCTCGACTTCGGGTTCGACCGCCGCTGGCCGTACCTGGTGACCGAGTACGTCGACGGGCGGCCGCTCGGCGATCTGATCCGCGGCGGCGGGCTGCCGCTCAACTGGTCGATCTACATCATCTCGCAAATGGTGGACGCGCTCGGGGCGGTGTGGCGGGCCGGGCTTGTCCACCGCGATATCAAGCCGGACAACATCCTGGTCGAGCCGAACGGGCAGGCCAAGCTGATCGACTTCGGGCTGGCCAAGCAGCCGGTGCTGCAAGCGATGGCCCCGCAACAGGTCGGGCCGGAGTTGGCCGGCACCGCCTCGTACCTCGCCCCGGAGCAGGCGAGGGACGCGAGCGTGGTGGACCTGCGGGCCGACATCTACTCGCTCGGGGTGACATTCTTCGAGGCGCTCACCGGCCGCCTGCCGTTCGACGGCAAAAACCGCATGCAGCACATCTTCCACCACCTGAACACCCTCCCCCCGTCGCCGATCAGCTTCAACCCACAGGTGCCGCCACTGGTGGCCGACCTGTGCCTGTGGATGCTGGTAAAGAACCCGGCCGAACGGCCGCAAGACTACGACGACCTGCGGCAGGCGTTCGACGCCGTCGCGGGCGGTTGACACGTGAACCCCGGCAGTCATGCCGGGGTTCACGTGTCAACCGCCCGCGACGGCGTCGAACGCCTGCCGCAGGTCGTCGTAGTCTTGCGGCCGTTCGGCCGGGTTCTTTACCAGCATCCACAGGCACAGGTCGGCCAC
>JANNDF010000910.1:0-1795 GCA_031387445.1 Planctomycetia bacterium | reverse complement strand
CAACCCGTCGCTCACGCTTCCGGCTCTGGTGGAGCAATACAGAGCTGGAAGCGTAAGCGACGGCAAACGACAACCCGTCGCTCACGCTTCCGGCTCGTCAAGCAGGAACACGCATGGACGCCCTCGCCTTCATCGACACCGCCGCCAAAGCCAAGCGGCTGCCCGTCTACGCCCTCGTCGGCGACGAAGACTTCCTCAAGCGCCGCTGCCGCGACGCCATTATTGCGCTCGCCGTCGGCAAGGGTGGCGACCCGGACTTCGCGGTCAGCAACTACACCGGCGAGAAACTCGACTTCAGCACCGTGCGGAACGACCTGGACACGCTCACGTTCCTGTCGCCGGTGCGGGTGGTGATTGTGGACCAAGCGGACCCGTTCGTGAGCGAACACCGAGAAGCGCTCGAGCGGTACGTCGCCTCGCCCAGCAAGGTTGGCGTGCTGGTGCTCGACGTGAAGACCTTCCCGGAGAACACCAAGCTGGCGAAGGCACTGCCCGATGCGGCCAAGCTGAACTGCAAGGCGTTCGAGTATCCGAAGCAGAAGGACCGCGTGCTCGACTGGTGTGTGCGGTGGGCCAGCAAAGGGCACGGCAAGAAGCTCGGCCGCGAAGCCGCCGAGGTGCTGGTGGAACTGGTCGGCCCGTCGCTCGGGCTGCTCGACATGGAGTTGGCGAAGCTGGCGAACGCGACCGGGGCGAACGCCGAGATCACCGCCGAGGATGTCAACCGGCTCGTCGCCCAGACCGGCAAGGCGAACGTGTTTCACATCCTGGATGCGGTCGCGGACGGCAATCCAGCTAAGGCGTTCGACCTGCTCGGCCGGTTGCTCGACGGCGGCGACGCCCCGCAGCAGATCATCGGCGCTCTGCGGGCGCAGCTCCAGAAGCTGGCCGGCGTCGGCCGGTTGGTGGCCCAGGGCCAGTCGCTCGGCCCGGCGATGGACGCCGCCGGCATCCCCGGCTGGCCGCAGGCCCGCCAGTCCGCCGAGCGGCAGTTGAAGCACTTCGGCATGAACCGGGTGAGCAAGCTCACCGACTGGCTGGTCGAGATCGACCTCGGGCTGAAGGGCGGAAGTCCACTGCCGCCTCGAATACAACTCGAACTGCTGCTCGCCAAACTCGCCCGCCCGCGGTCATGAAGTGGACGCGTGGTGGTCATACGCTGCCCACTCGCCGGGTGAGAACTCCGTCTGTGGCTCGTCGAATATAGGGTATCGTGGTGTGGAACGCCGTTTGCCTGTGTGACGCCGAATCGCCCTCCGAGGCTCCCCCGTGCGTGTGCTCATCGTCGCCCTCGTGGCCATGATCGTTCTCGTGGCCGGTGGGACCGCCGCCCTCATCGCCTGGCGGTTGAATAACCAGCAGGCCGACCCGCCGACCACTTCCGCCAAACCATCGGGCAAGTTGCCACCCGCCAAGCCGACCGAGGCGAAACCGTCCGAGCGGTTGCCCGTGACCGACCGCGATCCGACCGACGCGGAACGCGGCGGCAAGCCGGAAGAACTGCCCCCGCGGCCGGAACTGTCGAAGAAGTCGAAGTTCACCGCCCTGGACAAGAACGACCGGCTGTTCCTGGAGGTGGGTGAGAACGGCGAGAAGCGGGTGCTGTTCGTGGCGAACGTGTGCGTCCGCGGGGGTGTGCTGCTGGAGGTGTTCTGTTGCAAGAAGGACACGAAGGAGCACGAGTCGATCCTGAACGTCGATCTGGACTCGCGGTTCATCCACGCCGCCCTGCTGGGGACCGGCACGAAGGTGGGCAAGCCGGTGCAGTTCGTCAACCCGAAGACGCTGGAGGCCG
>JANNDF010000869.1:0-9606 GCA_031387445.1 Planctomycetia bacterium | reverse complement strand
GCACAACTACACCGCCGACGCCAAGAAGGAACTGAACGAGAAGATCGACGCCGTCGTGGCGAAGGGCAAGCCGGTGCTGCCGGCGGAGATCAAGTTCACCACCTACACCACGCGGTACAACCGCTGCGGGTGGGTGGCCGTCACCGGCCTGGAGAAGCACTGGGAGAAGGGGACGGTGACGGGCACGCTGAAGGACGGCACCATCGACGTGAAGACGAGCGGGGTGACCGGGCTGGCCTTCCCGGTGCGCGACCTGGCCCCGCTGGGGGTCAAGAAGGTGGTGGTGGACGGGAATACGCTGTGGCAGGCCGACCCGCAGAACACGGCCAGCGCGATCAACGTCCTCACCCCGCGGAAGGTGAACGGGAAGTGGGAAGTCGGGGGGAAGGATCCGAACGCCGTGAAGGAAGTGGTCAAGGGGCCGGGGCTGCAAGGCCCCATCGACGACGCCTTCATGGACTCGTTCGTGATGGTGCGGCCGACGGGCAAGCCGCTGAGCGAGAAGTCGGGCCAGTGGGTGGACGCCGAGATGGCCCACGCCGTCAAGCACTGGCGGCAGCAGTTCCGCGGGGACGCGCCGGTGAAAGACGACAAGGACGTGACCGACGACGACATCAAGAACAGCAACCTGATCCTGTGGGGCGACCCGAAGAGCAACGCCATTCTGGCGAAGATCGCCGACAAGCTGCCACTCATGAAGGAGTTCGGCGACACCACCGTGCCGGTGCTCATCTTCCCGAACCCGCTCAACCCGAAGAAGTATGTGGTGCTGAACTCGGGCTTCACGTATCGCGAATATGACTACCTGAACAACGCCCGGCAGGTGTCGAAGCTGCCCGACTACGCGGTCCTCGACATCACCACCCCGCCGAACACCCGCTTCCCCGGCAAGGTGGTCCGGGCCGGCTTCTTCGACGAGCAGTGGAAGCTGCAAAAGGGCGACGGCAAGTGATGGTGTCGCCGAAAGTGCTCTGCTCGCTCCGCGAGCGGGTTCGAGACGTCCGCTGGCGGAGCGAGCAGAGCACTACCACTCGCCGGGGACGGTCTCGCCCCCGGCGCGGGTGGCGAGCGCGGGCAGGATGTCGGCCACCGAGTAGCGGAGGAAGTGAACGCTGCCGTCGGCGAACGCGAAGTTCGCCCCGCCGGGGTGCAGGCTCCAGAAGTGGAAGACGTCACAATTGTTGATGATCTTGCCCGGACCGAAGTTATACGGTCCGGCCGGGCATTTCGGATATCGGTCCGACCGCTTTTTCGAGTTGGCCGAAAGGAGCATGTCGCCATCGCCGTCCTTATCCTGCCCCCACCCGGCGTACCACCAGCCGAAAATCATATCCGCACTTGGGGGACGTTCGCCGATGAGCACGGTGTTCGACGTCCCGTCGGTGATGTCGGTGAGTCGCACTGCGGAATCCAGATAGAGGCACCCATCGAAGCGGGTGGCCGTACTCCCCCCAACCCCGAGGTATGAAGTCAGGCTGCGAACCATCCCACTTTGCAAAGTCTGTGGCGAGTGTGTTCGTGCGTCCATCGGGCACCCGAACATCTGCACGCTAACGGTTTGGCCGGTGTGCGGCGGGGTGTTGAGGAAATCACGGTCCGCCTGAAACGCCGTCACCGCCTGAATCCAGAGCGCATCCTGTTCGAGGTACGGAAGCAGGCGAGTGTGCCAGCCCATAAACGGGAAGGGATCTTTCCCCTCCCGGTAGCTGACGCCGGGCGGCAGCACACCAGTGACGGACGCCGATGAATGCGCCGCAAGGCTGAGTTGCTTGAGGTTGTTTTGACACTGAATACGAGATGCCGCCGACCGCACCGACTGAATCGCCGGCAGCAGCAGGCCGATGAGGATGGCTATAATGCCAATCACCACCAACAGTTCGATCAGCGTCAACCCAGAGCGAAAGTAACGATTCATGATAGATACTGAGGGTTGTTACACATAAACACATATATACAGTGCGAATTCTGTTATTGGCGTCTCATCGATATTGACAGGGTGGAATGCTTCGACCTTGACGGCAGTGTTCGGGTCACAATAACAGTTGCCACCCGTAGAGCATGTGTAAACAGTGGTGGTTCCATATTGGATACAACTATTTCCCCAGGCACCGGTATAAACACAGCGAGCGGGCCAGCAGGTTTCATCGTCGAATTTGTATGCGGTGTTGACAGAACAGTACTTGCCAACCCAGACCATCTGGCAGGTACTCGTACAGTCCGGCACCGCCTCCGGCGCCGCCGTGGCCACTCGGGTGGACAGGCTGAAGAACAGCGCGAGGAGGACGACGGCCAGGGTCAGGAGGCAGAATCGGTCGAGCAGGCGGTTCATGAACGTTCTCCGTGCGAGGGGGGATTGGGCGAGCTAGGGATTTCCGTTCTGTTGTGGTGTGGCGCGTTGACGGCGGAGGAAGCGGTTCCACGCCCAGACGGCAGAAACGAGAACGACGAGGGCGATGAGTGAGGCGATCACATAGAGCCAGACTGAGGAAGCGTTCGTGAAGGGGTTTGCCCGAGTCGAAGCGAGTTGCTCGTATGTGGGCAATTGTTGCCTCGGAATATGACCCCCTTCGTTTCCATCCGGTTGGATTACGAACGTGGTGACCTGATTCCCTGTATGATCGATCACCTGAGTGCCAGGAGCAAAGACGGGTTCGAAATCGGTTGGCGAGGTGGCGACACCCACTTCACACGTCGTCACGGTGCAACTCACCGACTCAGAGAGACTCCCATCGGATCGCATTGAGACACTTTTCCAAGACTTCGGGAACCATCCTAAACCTGGCCTCTCTTCCGACGAAACATCCAGTTGGTGGGTTACAGTTGACTTGTGCATCTTGACCCGTCGAACCAGTGACATCTCGCGGCCGGGATCGATCCACAAACTGTCGGTCGTTTCTTGAGTTCGCGACCCACGCACCAGTTCAACGCATGTCCTCCCACTAATCACTGCTGATCGCGAAGTCAGATCGTATTCAGACAAGATGTCGCCAAAAGGAGCTTTGCCAAATGCGCCACGAGTCGCACAAAACACTGGAAAGTTGGATGAAGTTTGAAGGAGGGTCAGTGAATAGTCAGTCTTGTGAATATTGGCTGTGCCGTGACTGCTGCTTTCCTTCGAAATATTGTAATTGACCTGTCGTTGCTTCGAGAGATAGTGTTCGTCTGTCGTTTTCATAAACTGTTTCAGTTGGGCCGACCACGAGTGCCCACTCCGTCGAATCCAATACCGTTCCTCATCCAACAATAACTCAGATGTAGCCGTAACTGTTGAATCTACAGGTGGATAGATGCCATGATCTTCAGGGTTCATTGCCACTGCAACGGAATTATTCGAGCCCTTTGGAATGACCGCTTGATTTGACCACACTACGCGTGCGGTCTTGCACTTTTCCTGACGGGCAGCCCACGCCTTGCGGACGGCTTCGAGTGTCACTGGTTGGCCGTAACTCGTCGCAGGATACGACAAAACGACGAGTGCGAGAATCCAGGTGAGGCAGGGGTGAATCGTGCGAGTCATGATCAACCTCTCCGGGAAAGTACGGCAAACAGTGATCACGGATTAATGCCGAGATACGACACTCGAAGCAACGCGACAGACTCTCCACCCGCCGCCGTCCGAACTCGAAAGGTGACATGTCCGGATTGCTCGCCAGTACGGATCGCTCGTTGCGTCACGCGGTATTCTCCACCTTCGGCCGTCACCGATAGACCCTCCCCGTACACATCATGACCAAGAACCTCGAACGGCGATCCGGACAAAGAGGTGAGGGACACGGAATGGGTGCTCAACTCCCCTACGGTTATTCCGCCTGCCAGAACCGCGATTGGGATCGGTTCAATGTCCGGAACGATCTGCCCTCCGAGTTGGAAGGCCAGAGGCGGAAATCGACCACTCTCGACGTCTCGCGGCGTGAGCCGCACTTCCAGGGAAAAGTCTGAAAGAGTCCGCGATCCGGTGTGCATGACACGGATGTGGTGGCGCGTCGGCTGGTGTGGGTCGGTGGTCACGACCGCGGAAAAGTCCGGGAGCGAGGCGCGCACGTCGAACCCACCCGGGATCGGCTCGGCGGTCGAAAAGTCGGCGTCCACGGCGTGTGCGACAGACAGGACTGAAGTACGGCCGAATGTGAGCGGTTGATCGACCACGAGGAACGGTCGAACTTTGCCCCGGATCGTCCAGTGAAGTTTTTGTGTCTCTGAACTCCCACTCCGTATCACCGGGAGTAACTCGAACGCCGCCTCTTCCGTACTCCGTTGCTTGGTCGTCAAATCGATGACGAGCCGGAGGGTCACTTCTTCGCCCGGTTGAATGGTGAACGAACTGGGGACGATCTGAACGCAGGAACAAGACAGGCCGATCGACTCTACCTGGATCGGGACGGTATCCTGATTCTGAATCGGGATTGTCCACTCGAAATGATTGGTCAGCCACGTCGTACCGAAGTCGTCCCGTCCATTGGCGATGACGAGAGACGGAGTGGGAGTGGGGGGTTGGGGATGAGGCCCCTTCCACCACAGGACTGCGGCTCCTGCACTTGCGGTCATCGCCACCAGCACTACCAGCAGAATCCAGTTGCGGGCACGCATCGGGATCGCCTCGGTGGGGCAAGTTCGCTCGCTAACTCTCGCGGTCTGGTGGGGAGTGTAATCAGGCAGATACAACGTGTCAACAGGCGTGCGCAGGTTTTTTTTTAGGACGGTCATCGCAAGTGCTGCCGGACGCAGGTGTTGGAGAAATCGAGATCGGCCGCAAATGAGCCGCGAGCCGGCGAGGGGGAGGGGGGAAGTTGTGGAACTGAAACTGATCCGACAGACCGCCGCCGAGCCAATTCGCCGTAAATGCTTGGCAGGTCTGGGTGCTTCAAGCGATCCGGCATGATTCAAATGGGGGGGGAGGTGGACTTGAACCATCCGCTGCGGTCACTCGGCGTCCGGTTCGCATTCGCCGCGGACGCTCCGCACGGCCATGAGCACCGCACTGCGGACGTTCTCGCGGGTGTCTTCCACCAGTTCCAGCAACTGCACCTCGGCCTCCAGGGCGGCCGGGCCGATCCGCCCGAGCGCCTGCACCACCTGCACCAACACCCCGTCGTCACCGCTCACCGGTGGCGGGGTGGCCACGGGCGTCAGGGAGTTGCTGCCGCCGTCGTTCCACGCGCGGGCCAGCTTGCGGAACCGCCCCGACCCGGCCGCCGCCGTGAGCAGTTGGAGGAGGTGCGGCACCGCCGCCGCCGCCGCCGGACCGATCCACCCCAGGGCCACCGCCGCCTCGCCCCGCACGAACGGGTCGTGGTGCTTCAAGTGCGTGACGAGCGTGGGCAGGGCCGGCTGGCCGATCTGACTGAGCGCCTTCGCCGCCATTCGGCAGAGCACCACGTTCGTGCCCCGCATGGCTTCGGCCAGCGCCGGCACGGCGTCTGCTGCTGTTCCCCCGACTGCACCAATCGTCTGGGCGGCGCCGGTGGCGGTGCGGGGATCGGCGTCTTTCAGCACGGCCACGAGTGGGCCGACTGCCGGCCGGGCGTCCGGGCCGAGTTTGCCCAGCCCCCACACGGCGTTCCGTCGCACGTACTTGCACGAGTGGCTAAGCAGCCGCACGAGCGTTGGCAGAGCCTGCACGCCGTACCCGCTCAGCCCCTGTACGGCCGACTCGCGGACGACCTGTTCGGCGTCGCCGGTGAGGGTGAGCAGTTGGGTGAACACCTCGTTCCCGACGGGGCCGTGCTTGCCGAGCGCGCGGGCCGCCTTGGCACGCAACGCCGGGATCGGACTTTTCAGCCCGCGGAGGAGTTCGGAGATCGGTTCGTCCGGCGGGTACGACATGTTCGGGGTGCGCCATCCGGGCGGGAGAGGGAACACGGTCGGAAAAAGGTAGAGCGGCATCGGCGGGCGGCAAATCGGATTGCGTGGAACAGCGCAAGTCGATTAAGATTCACGACTACCGACCGATGGTCGGGAGCGAATCCGGGCGGCGAGAAGGAACCGGTGTGGCGTCCGGTATAATCGCACGGAGTGTTCGAGGGGTGGACTCATGCGACAACTGATACCTTCGGCCGCGGCACAGTCCCGCGGGGTGATCGCGGCGGTGGTGATCGGCACCGCCCTGACCGCCACCGGCACGGCGTCGGCCGAAGACACGCGGCCGGTGCCGACGGCCGACGTGGGTGGGGAAGAGATCCGCGACGTGACCCGCTACTGCCAGGTGTGCTGGCGGAACGCCCGCCTGCCGGCGGACGTGTGGGCCGACTGCACCCAACAGGTGCTCGCCCGCCTGCTGCAAACGGTGCCGACCACCCATTGGACGCTCATGTTGAAAGCCGAAGGGGAGGAGAAGCGGGAGTTCCTGCGGGCCATCGACGCGGTGAAGAAGCGGACGCAGCGGACCCGCAAGCCGGGCGAACTGACGGCCGACGTGGCCGACGCCCGCCAGAAGCCGACCACCAGCGTGCGGGAGCAGTGGGAGGCGGTGAACGTGGCGGCGGCGGAGGTGCTGAGCGACCGGCAGAAGCGGATCGTGGAGTTGAGCGCGAACGGGTGGGCGGTTCCGGACATCGCGGCCGAGCTGGGCACCACCACCGAGCGGGTGAGCGACGAGAAGTACAAGGCCATCCGCAAGCTCCGCACCCACCTGGGCGTGGACGCCTAAGACGTTCCGGGTGAACCGGCGGTGTCAGCCGCCGGGTGCTGACACAACCCTGGCCCGGCCAGGTTTTTTTCGTCCCAGTCGCCCGTCAACGATCGCCCGTTATTGTGGGCACGACATTTGGGGGCCGTCCGGCGTCTCTCACGGTTCACAGGAAACTGGCGTATCACTCCACCAGTCTCGCTTCGGCAAAGTTCACGTCGTCTTGCACGTCGCCGCCGGTGCCGAAGTCCACGAGCAGGGTGAGTTCTTTCGCCTTCGACACGTCGATGCTCACCATCTTCACACCGCCGGCGAAGGTGAGGCCGTCGAGCTTCTGCGGCTTGCCGTCGATCAGGACGGTGACGTCCACCGCCCCACGCTGGCCCGTCGCCGCGTCCAGCCCCACCGTCGCCTCGAACCGCTTGTACTTGCCGCCGAGGTCATACGTCAGCGTCGTCTTCGAGTGCAGCCCCAACCCCTTGGCGAACACCTCCTCACCGCGGTCGGTCTTCAGCCGCAGCGGGTTCCCCTTCACGCTCCGGTCTGCCGCCCACGGCCACGCCACCGCCCCGAACGCCTCCTCCTTCACCGCCTTCGGCTTCAGGTCGCTCAGGTAGATCGCCTTGCCGCCGAGCACGTCCACGGCGATCACGTCGGCCAGCGGCAGTGTGAGTTTGCCGCCGACGAGCGGGGTCGCTTCCAGTGATTTGCCGTCCGCTGACACCGCACTGACACTCACCCGCGAGCCGTCCGCCGTGGTGACGCGGGCGAACGCCCCCTTCGGCTTCTTCACCCGTGCCAGACTCGGGTCGAAGGCGATGGCGGAGACGGCCGAGCGGGGATAAGACGCGGGCGATTTCTCGCCGACCGGCTTGAAGCGGATGACGCCGGTGTCGTCGCCGGTGAGCTTATCAACGCTGCCGCGAACCACGTCGCCGTTCTTCAGCAGCAGGGCGTCTTGTTTCTTGGTGGCGTCAAACCACGAATAGGCGACGGGGTCGGGCGGGGTGTCGGCCGGCGGGTCGGTGAACCAGACGGCGCTGAGGGCGGTGAGTGGTAGTACGAGCGGTTGCGAGCTGCGGGCGGCGCCGAGGCGAACGCCGACCGTCACGGACACGTCGCCGTCGGCGGTCAGGTCGGTGATGCGGAGGGTGTCGCCGTTGGCGAGGCGAACGTGTGCGGTGATCGGCAGTGCGGGCAGCGGCTTGGCGTGCTGGCGGAGCGAGATCAATTCGCCGGTGGGGACGGTGCCGTCCGGGTCGGTGAGCGTGACGGCAAAGTCGGCCGACAACTTCGCCAGCGTGCCGGCCTTGTCGGTCGGGTCGGTGCCGTGGGCGACGAACAGCGGCGCCGGGTCGGCGGCCAGGGCGAGGGCGAGCAGGGTGGTGAACATGGCGGCATTGTAGCCGGCCGGTTCACGCGGCGGCCTGTGCGGGAATTGGCTCGATGCTCTCAATGAGCAGCAGCCCCACCATTTCCGCCCGCTCGTAAGGTTCGTTGGGGGCCGGCCGTGTAGGAGAAGATGTGCATGGTAGTGCGGCCAACCCGCACCATCTCCGGGTGGCGGATGTCGAACGTCCGCCCGCTGTTCATACGGAGACGATAGGGCACGAACGGGACGGCACGGTTCCAGATCAGGATGTCTTCGGCTCGCATCGGCGGACTTCGATGGGTGTGAGGCTATTCTAACAACAAGAGCGAACCAGGGGTGATGCGCAGATGGAACCCGTGCTGCTGTTCCGCGTGGATGCCGACAGCGAGGCGGAACTAGCCACCGCCCGCCGGACGTGGGCGGTGGAACTCGACCGAATCGACTGCCGAGATCGGTTGGTCGTCGGCCGGTATTCGGTGCTGCCGTTCTACGACGCACTCCAAAGCGACTTGCACCGCCGCGGGTGCCGTCTCATCAACACCTACTCCCAGCATCAGTGGATCGCCGGCTTCAACTACTACCCGACGTTCCGCGATGTGACCCCGGAGAGTTGGTCTGAGGAGGAATTCTTGTCCGCCACGGACGGCCCGTTCGTCCTCAAGGGCCGGAGCAGTTCGTTCAAGCACCACTGGCGGGAACTCATGTTCGCGGCCGACAAGCGGGAGGCGGTTCGCAAAGCGGACATCCTCCGCGAACGGCAGGTAATCGCTCAACAGGGGTTGCTGTTCCGCAGGTACGTTCCGCTGCGGTCGTTCGGGGAGA
Source organism: Planctomycetia bacterium (assembly GCA_031387445.1). Classification (GTDB taxonomy): domain Bacteria; phylum Planctomycetota; class Planctomycetia; order Gemmatales; family Gemmataceae; genus JALHQU01. Next base: position 787 of record JANNDF010000869.1, on the reverse strand, counting down.
CGGCCAGCGGTCTGCCGATCTCGGACGAGTGGCGGTTCTTCTTCGTCGGCGAGCGGCTGATCGGCTACGGGTTCTACTGGGCGAAACTGTCCGGCGCGACAGGGGCGACGATGGACGCGGACGGGGTTGCGTTCGCCCGCGAATGCGCCCGCCGGGTGGCAGGGCGAGCGATGTTCTTCGTGGCCGACATCGCCCGCACCGCCGACGGCCCGTGGGTGCTGATCGAACTCAACGACGGCCAGACTTCTGGTCTGACTGGGGTGAACGCCGACAACTTCTACCCCGAACTGCTGGCGGCGTGTCGAGAGGTGGGGTGACGTTGGCCCACCCACCCCCGAGGTTGGGCTTCGCCCGCCTACTCGAAGCGGATGAGCAAATCGCCGCCGTCCACCTGGGTGCCGGCGGGGGTGAGCACCTCGGCCACTTTGCCGGCGGCGGGGGCGTAGATGACGCTCTCCATCTTCATCGCTTCCAGTGTGGCCAGCTTCTGACCCGCCGCCACGTCGTCGCCGGCGGCCACCGCCACCGCCACCACCGCACCCGGCATCGGGGCGGCGATGTGCTTCGGGTTGTTCGCGTCGGCCTTCTGGCGGGCCGTGCTCACCGCCCCGAGCGAGCGATCCACCACCATCACCTCTCGCGGCTGGCCGTTCAGCTCGAAGAACACGAACCGGCGACCGTCGGGCTGGGCGTCGCCGATGGTCAGGAACTTGACGATCAGCGTCTTGCCGGCCTCGATCTCGACGCTTACCTCGTCGCCCCGCTGCATCCCGTAGAAGAACACGGC
>JANNDF010000857.1:0-3004 GCA_031387445.1 Planctomycetia bacterium | reverse complement strand
GGCCGACGCCCTCCGCCCCGCGGTCCAGGCACGGGCGGGCCTCGGCGGGGACCTCGATGTTCCCGAGCATCGTCACCCGCACGCCGTCGCGGGTGACGCCGGGCACGTTCCGCGACTGGACGCGGTGCTCGCCGCTCTTCGACCGCTCCAGCCGGCGGGCCTTCTCGTACCGCTCGACGGTGGCGTCGTCCGGGTCGAGGATGACCAGGCCGTTGTTCCCGTCCACGATCACCCGGTCGCCGCCGGACACGTCCGTGAGGAACCGCCCGATGCCGACCACGGCCGGGATTTCCAAGGCCCCCGCCAGGATGGCGGTGTGGCTGGTGGCCCCGCCGGACTCGGTGGCGAGGGCGAACACCAGTTTCGGGTCGAGTTCGGCCGTCTCGCTCGGCGTCAGGTCGTTCGCCAGAACGATCACCGGCTCGTCGAGCGCCGCGAGCGGCTCCCGCCGGTCGCCGCGGAGCAGTTCCAGCAGGTGCCGCTCGAAATCGATGTAATCGCCACGCAGGCGGGCGGCTTGCGGCAGGTGGGCCGCGGAGTCCAGCCGCTTCAGGATGTCGCGGACGTACCGGCTGACGGCGTACTCGGCCGAGTAGTCCTTCGCCCGGATCAACTGCTCGATGCCGCCGATCAACTTGGTGTCGTCGAACAGCCCGCTCTTCGCCTCGAAGATGTCGCCGATCACCCGCCCGTGCTTGCGGGTGAGTTCGACCTGGCGCTCGGCCGACTCCCGCTTCGCCTCCTCCACGGACACCAGCAGGCGGATTGCTTCGGCGGGGGTCTGTTCGTGCGGGACGGTCTGAATCGGGATGCGGACGCCCTCGGTGTCGAGCACCAGGGCGGGACCGATGGCGATCCCAGGGCAGACGGCGATTCCGCGACGAACGTGCATGAATGCGAGCGGCCGGCGGAGGGGAGGGAGAACTGTCAGGGTATGGAACAGGCGGGGGAACGGCAGCCGGAGGTTTTGGCGAACCCGGCCCGCCAGGTCAGTCGTCGGAGCCGATGAGAATGGCGACGAGCGGTTCGACGGCGATGTCGGCGTCCTCGCCGTCGAGGGACAGTTCGAGTTCGGCGCCGGGCAGGGCGATGAGCATGAGCAGGTCGTTCTGACTGCGGCCGTCGGCCACCCGGTCGTCGTGGCGGAGGGTGACGGTGCAGCGGAACCCGCGGGCGAGCTTGGCGAACGCCATGGCCGGCCGCATGTGCAGGCCGTCCGGGGCGTTCCCCATGATCACCGTTCGGCGGACGCTCGTGCCGCTCACCGCTGTCGCCCCCATGTCGTCCTCAGTCGGGAAGGTTTCTCACGCCTCGGTCAACACCGCCCACACGTCGTCGGCCGTCAGACAGCCCCGCAACTTGGGCATGAGCGTCTCATCGCGGAAGGCGGCCACCACGCTGTCCAGCGCCCGCAGGTGCGGCCCCGGTTGGTCCTGCGGGGAGATGATGAGCACCAGGGCGTACACCGGCTGCCCGTCGTGCGAGTTGAATTCGATGCCCGCCGGCCCCTTGTACACCGCCAGCGTGCCGATCAACTTGTCCACCGAGGGGTGCCGCGAGTGCGGAATGGCCAGCCCGTTCCCGATGCCGGTCGTGCCCAGGTGCTCGCGGCGGAAGACGGCGGCGGCGATGTCGTCGGCGTTCTGCGGCTCGATCGCGCCGGCCGCGGCCAACGAGGCCACCATCTCGCGGATGGCGTCGTCGCGGGTGTGAGCCGCGAGTGACGGGATCAGCGCCTTGGGCACCAGGAATCGGGTCATCGACATCCACCGCCCCCCGGTCGTCGAGTCGGCCGTTTGCACCGCGATCACGCTGCCGCCTCCGACCACCCCGTTACGGTTTGATCCCGGCTTCGCCGCCGTGCGACGGGTTTTGCCGGTGGTCTTGGATCTTGTCTTTGTAGTGCTTCACCTGCTGTTCCATCTTCTTCACGCAGGCGGTCATGGCGGTCATCAGGTCGGGGTCGAAGCAGGTGGCGACGAAATCGTGCTTGTGTTCGGCATCCACCCGGATTTCGACCGACTTCGGATGCCCCCCGCCGTTCGCGGCCGCCAGATCGACCGTCACCTCGATCATGGTCAACCGCTCGAAGTAGTGGAGCAGTTTCTCGGCCTTGGCGACGATCTCGGCCTGGTGCTCGTCGCTCAGGTGCCCGTGGCGGGCCGACACTTTGATTTGCACAGCGTTCCTCAGTCTCGGCAGGCCGTCGGTACGGAGAGGGTCCGGCGGTCGTGAAGCAATTGTAGGTCACGCGGCGCTGGGGGCAACAAACACGCCGAATCCCACCCACGCACTGGTCCCAGACAGTTGCGGGGCTTACGGGCCGCCAGCAGGCACAACCCAGGCGGATCTACGATCAGTTGGCCCAAATCCGATAGGCCACGACCGCCCGTTTCCGGTCGATGCCGACCACTTTCCTCGGGCTGACGTACCATTCGTCGATCTCGTCTGCCCGCATCGCACCAGGGACTTCGAGTAGCCACTGGCGATCCGCCGTGGGTGATACGGGGACGCCAGCCGGCACCCACACGTCGAGTTCCGCAGGTGGAACTGTGGCCACAAGCCGGATATCCCACTCGGACGGTCCAGGCACCATCCCACCACTGTTGTCGTGATACGTAATGAGGAAACCCAACTCGGCGTAACTGCGGCGAAATGTGACGTACTGCTCCAAGAGCTCGACCCGCTTCTCCAACGTCGGAAACGAATCGCTGGAAGTGTCGATCGATGTCGGCCTGCTCGGACTTCCGCACCCTGCGAGCATGACGACCATCAGGAGTGCCAGTCTTGCTCGCATCTCTGCCTTCGAAGATGAATCGGGATCAGGCCGACGCGCTGGATGACCCCACCCAGCGTGTCCGATGCGGTTTCGATGACGCCTCTGGCTCGCAAAGCCCAGTCGGGCCGCAGGCGCCGATGGGCGGATGCCCAGGGTCAACCACAATGTGGCGACCTCGGAGCGGATGCGCAGGATCAATGGCGGGCGGCTCACGGAATTCGAACA
>JANNDF010000820.1:0-1595 GCA_031387445.1 Planctomycetia bacterium | reverse complement strand
CGCCCAAGCCCACCCGCCACTACTTCACCACCACCAGATTATCTCGGTGGATGAGTTCGTCGTAGGGCACCTTCCCCAACACAGTTACGATCTGTGACCGGTCCAGCCCCGCGATTCTCGCCGCGTCCGCCGCCGAGTAATTGCTCAGTCCGCGTGCGATTTCGACACCGGCCGAATCGATCACCGTCACCAGATCCCCTTTGCCGAAATTCCCCGCGACCCCCTTCACACCGACCGGCAACAGACTCCTCCCAGAATCCGCAATCGCCCGCTTCGCCCCATCATCGACCGTGAGTGTGCCCTTCGGTCGTGCAGTATACCCGATCCACCGTTTGAGGGCCGGCACCCCGTCGCCGTGCGGCAGGAAGAGAGTGCCCACTTGCTCGCCGCTCAGCACGTCGTCGAGCACCCCGTCGCGGCTGCCGTTGGCCATGACCACCGCCCCGCCCGCGGCGGTGGCGAGCCGGGCCGCCTTCAACTTGCTCTTCATCCCGCCCGTGCCGAGCGCACTCTTCGTCTCCTGGGCGAGGTCGGTGATACTGCGGTCGATGTGCGGGACGGTCGGCACCAGTACGGCGGTCGGGTCGCTTCGCGGGTCGCCGTTGTACAGGCCGTCCACGTTGGTGAGCAACACTAACAGCGGCGACTGGAGCAGGTTCGCCACCATCGCGGCGAGGTGGTCGTTGTCGCCGAACTTGATCTCCGCCACGCTAACGGTGTCATTCTCGTTGATCACCGGTAGGCAGCCGTACTCGAACAGGGTGGAGATGGTGTTCCGCACGTTCAGGTAGCGGGTGCGGTGATCGAAGTCGGAGGCGATGAGCAGGATCTGGGCGGGGAGGATGCCGTGCGGGGCGAGGGCGTGCTGGTAGAGCTGCATGAGGGCGGTCTGCCCGACGGCGGCACACGCTTGCAGGTGCGGCAGGTCCGTCGGCCGACTGCCGAGCTTCAACTGTCCCACGCCCGCCCCGATGGCCCCGGAACTGACCAGCACCACCCGCCAGCCCTTCGCCCGCGCCCGCTGAATCTGATCGGCCAGCGACTGAATGCGAACCGCGTCGAGCGTGCCCGACGCATCGGCCAGCACGTTCGTGCCCACCTTCACGACGACCGTTCCGGGCGACGACACGAACGGCAAGCGATCAGCAGCGGGCATTAGCGGCAGCCTCCGGGGGCAGTGCGGGTGTTTTATGGCGAGCCGGGAGCGTGAGCGACCGGAGTGTTTGACGGCACACAAACGGACAGTTACTCTAGCGCGACAAATCACGCTTCCGACGCAGCGGAATCGCAGATGACGCGGGCCGACATCATCGCCGAAGTCTCGTCCATGAGTCTGACGCCCCGACAGACCGCGGCCATGATTGCGCTCGCCGAGTGCCAGTGCGGACTACCTGTGGATCAGGAGTGCCCCGACTGTAGTCAAGCGATTCAGGTGACTGGAATGCCGGAGGGATCAGAGCACCCACGAGCGTGGGTTATTCGTTGCGGGTGTGGGGAGTCGAGCGCCCGCGGGCTGTAATACGGGCCTCAACCGCTCGCAACCGCCAACACCCCACCCCCGCCACCTCGCTCCGCGCGGTCGGCGCCCCCTCCCC
>JANNDF010000801.1:0-3143 GCA_031387445.1 Planctomycetia bacterium | reverse complement strand
CACGCCGCTCGGCTCGCTTCCGTTCCTCCACTACACTGTCCGGGCGTGACGAAGGAGGGCCGACCATGCCCAGCGTGCGGTGCCCGGCGTGCGACGAAGACATGGAGATCGAAGCCGACTGGTACGGCCGCAAGGTGGCCTGCCCGAGCTGCGACACGCAGTTCGTCGCCCGCCGGCCAGGGGAAGCGGCCGACGACGCGGACGAGCCGGACGCCCGCCCGAAACGACGACGGGCGTGGGACGAGGACGACGACGAACCGGACGACCGCCCGAAGAAGAAGGTGAAGAAGAAGAGCAAGCCGGTGCCGATGGGACGGGGGACGCGGCAGCTCATCCTCGCCGCGGCCATCCTCGGGCCGATCCTTCTCGTCTGCCTGGGGTGCGGCGGGTGGGGGGCGTTCGTCATCTACAGTCCGGTCAAGTACCCCGACCCGTGGGTGACGCAGCCGCTACCCGACGGGTCGTACTCGATGCAGTTCCCGCGCCGCCCCCAGTCCGACAACTCGGGCGATGAGTTCGGGTTCGGGGGGAGCGGGACGGTGTTCACACTGGAAGAGGACGGGGCGAAAGACGGGGTGTTCGTGTTCGGGTTCACAGACGGCCTGGACGAGCCGCTGGACGTGGCATTTCAGGAGGTGATCCGGCAGATCAAAGTGGACACCAAGGCGAAGGCATCGGCGCCGAGACTGGTGACGTCGGCCGGGCTTTCGGGGAAGGAAGTGGAGTTCACGATCGGCGGGGGGAAGGTGATCTACCGGATGCTCGACGCTTCCCAGGGGGGCCGGCGGCGGTACGTGCGGGTGATGGCCGGCGGGCGGAGCGTTTCCGACGCCGACCGCACCAAGTTCCTCGACTCGCTCAAGCGCGGGCCGTGACGATCGTCAGTCGAGCCAGTTCTCGAACCGCAACCCCGGCACCTGCTCGAAATCCCGTTTGTTGGCGGTGAGCAACAGGGCGTCGTGAGCGGCCGCAATGGCGGCCACCTTACGGTCGGTCGCCTTGATCTTGATGGCCGCGTACCCGGCGAACAGGTCCGCCGCCGGGTCGTCGAACAGGCCGATGGTGAACCCGCGGAAGAAGTCGAACAATCCGGCCAAATCGCGGTACGGGGCGATCTGTCGCCGGGGCAGTCGCTCCTTCGCGATGGCGGCCAACCACCCCCGCATCTGCTCTTCGACATTGACCACCGTGGTCCCGACCACCTCACCCCCGCTGACGCCAGAGTGAGTCGGCCGGTCAACCGGAGCGCGCGATCACTGGTGCGGTACTTGAGAACCGTCAGGTGATCGGTATCGAGGTAGATCACTTCACCACCCCCTGTTGGTCGAGGGCGTTCTGTTCGGTCTGGCGCAGGGCGGTGACTTCAGCATCCACCTGCCGCATGAACTCACTGTCCTCAAACATGCCGACCACGCTCTGCCAGTCGCGTGTGGCGGGGATGACAGACGGCGGTTTGGCTTTCAGGGCGGCCAACTCGCGTTCCAACTCCGCAACGCGGGCGGCGAGCGATTCGAGCGTCAGTTCCGACACGGCGTCCACTCCGGCGGGGTTCGCCGCATTTTACCACCCGCCGCCGCCCGCGTCGGCTATCCTCTCCCCTCATGGACTCACCCGCCCCGCCCGCCCCGCCCGCCCCCGCGTCGCTTCCCCGAGTGCTCGGCCCGTGGCTGGCGGCGGCCATCGTCGTCGGCACGGTCATCGGCACCGGCGTGTTCAAGAAGGCGGCCGCGGTGGCCAAGCCGGACGCCGCCCCCGAGTTCGGGCTGGCGGTGGCCGTGTGGGTGGGCGTCGGGATCGTCACGCTGCTCGGGGCGCTGGCGTTCGCGGAGGTGGCGGTGCGGTTCCCGCGGGCCGGCGGCAACTACGTGTTCCTGCGAGAAGCGTTCGGCCGGCCGATGGCGTTCCTGTCCGGGTGGGTGGACTTCGGCATCAACCGCGGGGCGAGCATTGCGGCGCTGTCGTCCATGTTCACCGAGTCGCTCGCCAACCTGATCGCCGAAGTGCGGCCGGACCTGGCGGCGGGGTTCGACTACTGGCCGCAGCGGGCGTTCACTGTCGGGCTGATCGTGGTGCTCGCCCTCGTCAACGCCCGCGGCACGCTGCTCGGCGCGCGGCTCCAGTTCGTCGTCACGCTGGTGAAGGTGACGAGCATCGTCGTGATCGCGGCGCTCCCGCTGGTAGTCCTGTTCTGGCCCGGCGCTCCGGCGCAGCCGACCACCGCGAACATGTCACCCACTTGGCCGAGCGAGTTCCCCCTGTCGCGGCTGGTCGGGTTGGGGAGCGCGGCGGTGGCCGTGCTGTGGGCGTACCACGGGTGGATGAACCTGGGGCCGATGGCCGAGGAGATCAACCGCCCGCAGCGGAACATCCCGCTCGCCCTGCTCGCCGGCGTCGGGTGCCTGATCGTGCTGTACGTGTCGGCGAACGTGGCCTACTACACCGCCCTCGCCCCGGCCGACATGGTGAAGGCGTCCGACGGCACGACGGTGGCCCGCGACTTCTGCCGCACGCTCATCGGCCCGGCGGGGGCGATGGCCGCGAGTCTGGCGGTGATGATGTCGGTGTTCGGGGCGGTGAACGGGAACATCCTGGTCGGCCCGCGGTTGCCGTATGCCATGGCGCAAGACGGCCTCGCCCCGCGGGTGTTCGCCCGCCTGCACGAACGGTTTCGCACGCCCACCTTCGCCACCGCGTTGCTCGCCGTGTGGTCGATTTCGATGGTGCTCGGCCTGGGCGTGCTGCTGCAAACGAACAAGGAACTGTTCGCCCAGTGGGAGTTGAAGGACGGCAACTGGGCGGAGAAGCGGGCGGCGGACGGCCACCTGTTGGTAGACTCGCCGTTCGACCTGCTGACCGACTTCGTCATCTTCGGGTCGGTGGCGTTCGACACGCTGGCGGTGGTCGCGCTGTTCGTGCTTCGGCGGAAGCACGCCGACCGCACGGCCGCCCTGCCGTACAAGTGCTGGGGCTACCCGGTGGTGCCGGCGGTGTACGTGCTGGCGATGGCGGCGGTGATGGTGAGCATGGTGCTGGCCGACAACATGCGGTGGAAGGTGTACGTCGGGCTGGGGTTCATCGCGGTCGGGGCGGCGGTCTACTGGCTGGCGTTCGGGCGGAAGAAGTAGGTGCCGCTTGCCGAGCGG
>JANNDF010000756.1:0-2357 GCA_031387445.1 Planctomycetia bacterium | reverse complement strand
GCGCTCGCCTCCGGCTCGCGGCTACGGGGAATACGGACATGCCCCGACCCATCCTCCTGTTCTCCGGCCCGTTCGCCGACCTGCCCTTCGACACCCTGACCGCCAAGGCCGCCGAGTGGGGCTACCAGGGGTTCGAACTGTGCTGCTGGGGCGACCACTTAGAAGTGCAGCGCGGGCTGAGTGACGACGGCTATGCCCCCGCCCGCCTCGACGCCCTCGCCCGCAACGACCTGCACGCCCCGGTGGTGGCCGCCCACAAGGTCGGGCAGGCCGTCAGCGACCCCATCGACGAACGACATCAGGCGTTGCTCCCCGATTACGTGTGGGGTGACGGCAAACCGGCAAAGGTGCAGCAGCGAGCAGCGGAAGAGATGATGGCGACGTTCCGGCTGGCCGAGAAACTCGGCGCCGGCGTGGTGAGCGGGTTCACCGGCTCGCCCATCTGGAGTTTCGTCACCGGCTACCCCGGCCCGAAGCCTGGAGCGATCGCCGAAGGCGTGAAGCAGTTCGCCAAACAATGGAACCCGATCCTCGACGTGGCCCGCGACTGCGGGGTGCGGTTCGCCGCCGAGATTCACCCCGGCCAACTGGCCTTTGACCTGTACTCCGCCGAACTGACGTTGGACGCACTGGACGGCCGCGAGGAGTTCGGGTTCACCTTCGACCCGAGCCACCTGCACTGGCAGGGCGTGGAGCCGGTGGAGTTCCTGCGGCGGTTCCCGGATCGCATCTTCCACGTGCATGTGAAGGACGCGACACTGACGCTGAACGGCCGCACGGGGGTGCTGAACGGGTACTGGGCGAGCGGCGACTCCCGACGGGGGTGGCAGTTCCGCAGCCCCGGCCGCGGCGGGATCGACTGGGACGCAGTGCTACGGGTGCTGAACGAGATCGGGTACGACGGCCCGCTCAGCGTGGACTGGCACGACCCCGGCTTGGACCGCGAGTTCGGCGCCGCCGACGCCGCCGCCTTCCTGCAACGCCTCGCCTTCGAACCGCCCCCGCGGGGGCCGATGGCGTTCCGCCCATAAAGTACTCCGCACCCTCCGGGTGCGGTTGGATCAGGACCGCACCCGGAGGGTACGGAGTACATTCATGTCGTTCCCCACCAAAGCCGCCGTTGACGACCTGAAGCGCACCTGGACGGACAAACTCGTCCGCGTGCGGCCCGGCGTGCGCCCCGAGTTGCTCCGCTTCGAGGGGCGAGTCGGTCGGGTGGTGACGGTGAACTACGGCGGGCGGGCGGTGGTCGATTTCGCCGACGGTGCGTGGTACGACATCCCCGACTTCGCGGCGGTGCTGGAGGAAGTGACCGACGAGGCCGAGCGAAAGAAGTATGACGCCACCACCAACAGCGCCCAGAAGATGCCGGGAAGACAGGGGTGAGGTACAATTCACTGGAATCGACCGAGGGCGTGCAATGAACACCGTGAAGTACGTCCACTGGCAGGAAGACGGTGGCTGGCTCGGCTACCTGCAAGAGTACCCCGACTACTGGACACAGGGCGACACCCTCGACGACCTGCTCGACCACCTCCGCGACCTGCACGCCGACCTGTCCGGAGGGCCAAAGTAGGTCGTGGTCGAACGATCCCCGCAGGGGACGTGAAACCCGACAGCCAACCACCTCCGGCCTGTGAGCGGTTGGCTGTCGGGCCTCGCGGTCCGTTCCGGACCTGCTCGACCGCGACCTACAAAGGCCGCCCGCATAAGATGCCTTCGACTCCGCACTCCGCGTTTCGCACTCCGCCATGCTCCTCCTGATCGACAACTACGACTCGTTCACCTACAACCTCGTGCAGCGGTTCGGGGAGATCGACCCGACGCTGCCGGTGCAGGTGCATCGCAACGACCAGATCACGCTCGACCAGATCGCGGCGCTGAAGCCGTCGCACATCGTCCTGTCGCCGGGGCCGTGCTCGCCGAACGAGGCGGGCATCTGCAACGACGTGCTCAAGCGCTTCGCCCCCACCATTCCCACGTTCGGCGTGTGCCTCGGGCACCAGTGCATCGGGCACAGCTTCGGCGGCGAGGTGGTGCGGAACGTGCGGCTGATGCACGGCAAAACGTCGCCCATCCACCACGACGGCAAGGGCGTGTTCGCCGGGCTGAGTAACCCGTTCGTCGCCACCCGGTATCACTCGCTGGTCATCAAGAAGGAGACGTGGACGAACCCCGACTTTGAGGTGACCGCCTGGACCGCCGAGGGCGAGATCATGGGCGTGCGGCACAAGGCGTGGCCGCTGCACGGCGTGCAGTTCCACCCGGAGAGCTTCCTCACGGTGGAGGGGCCGACGTTGTTGAAGAACTTCCTGGAGCTGGCGAGCCGAGCGGCGTAAGCCGCCGGTTGAGTGCGG
>JANNDF010000715.1:0-1500 GCA_031387445.1 Planctomycetia bacterium | reverse complement strand
CGGGAGTGCCGTTACCCCGTCGCTCACGCTTCCGGCTCGCCAGTTCGCAATCGCCCGGATACATTTCCCCCGCGGGTGCTCCCCCGCTCACGTTTCCCTCTTCCGAAGGTGTCTCCCATGCTCATGCGCGGAAACCTGTCCCGCCGCGGGTTCATGCACCGCTCCATCGCCGCCCTGACCGCCGCCGGCCTGCCCTTGTGGTACGCCCAGCAGGTGCACGCGGCCGACGAGAAGGCCAAGGCCGAAACCCAGAAGCCGGACGCCAACGGCGCGCTCAACTTCGGCTGGGTGGGCATCGGCAGCCCGCAGAGTCGCGGGTTGCAGGTGTACGGCACCTCCAAGCCGTTCCAAAACGTCAAGCACGTGGCCGCGTGCGACGTGGACAGCCGGCACGTGGACCGCGCCGCCGGGATCTTCAAGAACGACAAGCACGACGTGACCAAGCACGACGACTACCGCAAGCTGATCGCCCAGAAGGACGTGGACGTGGTGTGCGTCACCACCCCCGACCACTGGCACGCGCTCGTCGCCATCGCCGCCATGAAGGCCGGCAAGGACGTGTACTGCGAGAAGCCGCTGACGCTGACGGTGGCCGAGGCGCTGGCCATTCAGAAGGTGGCGAAGGACACCAAGCGGGTGCTGCAAACGGGCAGCCAGCAGCGGAGCGAGATGGGCAACATGTTCCGGCTGGCGGCGGAGGTGGCCCGGAGCGGGCGGCTGGGCAAGATCAAGACGATCGAGTGCCGCATCGGCGGCAACCCGGAGAGCGGGGCGATCGAGGCGGTGGACGCGCCGAAGGAGTTGAACTGGGACATGTGGGTCGGGCCGACCCCGAAGGTGCCGTACCGCGTCAGCAAGGACGGGAAGAAGACGAACTGCCACTACGAGTTCCGCTGGTGGTACGACTACAGCGGCGGGAAGATGACCGACTGGGGCGCCCACCACCTGGACATCGCCCAGTGGTGCCTGGCGATGGACGGCAGCGGGCCGACCGGCGTGGAGGCCGTGGAGGCGAAGGAGCCGCACAAGGGGGGGGACGGGTACAACACGCACCCGACGTTCAAGGTGAAGTACACCTACGCGAACGGCGCCGAGGTGATCGCCACGGACGGCCGCGGCACGAAGGTGGCGGGGCTGGTGAACAAGGACGGCAACCCCCGCAAGGGGCGGGACGGGAAGGAGATCGCCGAGCTGTCCGGCGACGAGAACGGGGTGCTGGTCGTCGGGGAGAAGGGGACGGTGTTCGTCTCCCGCGGGTTCATCGTGGCGTCGGACGCCAAGATCCTGTCCGAGGAGATCAAGGACCTGAAGCCGCTCTACCCGAAGCGGCCGACCAGCCACATGCAGAACTTCATCGAGTGCGTGAAGACGCGGGAGGCGCCGCTCGCGGACCCGGTGGTCGGCGGCGGCAGCGTGATCGTGTGCCACATCGGGGCCATCGCGCTCCGCATGGGGGCCGGCACCAAGCTGAAGTGGGACCCGAAGACGAACACGTTCGAC
>JANNDF010000665.1:0-8947 GCA_031387445.1 Planctomycetia bacterium | reverse complement strand
GACGCCGGCGGTTCCAAAAACCCCTGGAACCGCCGGCGTCAGCCGGCCGGGTGAATGACCCCCGCCAAATTCCACAGGGCACCCCCAGTTCGCGCGGGTGGCAAGGGTGATCCGCTTCGGGTATCGTTTCCCGCACCCTCCCCCGCAGGTGCGACATGCCTCGCCTCCTCCCCTTGTTGTTACTGCTTGCCAGCTCCTTGGCGTTCGCAGCGGACAAACCGAACGTCGTCATCCTGCTTGCCGACGACATGGGGTACGGCGACTTGGGCGTGCAGAACGCCGAGTCGAAGATCCCCACCCCGCACCTGGACAAGCTGGCGAAGGCCGGCACGCGGTTCACCGACGCTCACAGCTCGTCCGGCGTGTGTACCCCCAGCCGGTACGCCCTGCTGCACGGCCGCTACCACTGGCGGAAGTTCCACGGCATCGTCAACGCCTTCGACCAGACCGTGCTGGACGCCGACCGTACCACCCTGGCCCAACTGCTGAAGGCGAAGGGCTACCGCACGGCGTGTATCGGCAAGTGGCACCTCGGCTGGGACTGGAAGGCGATCCAGAAGCCGGGCACGAAGCCTGGTGAAAAGGGGTTCGCCCCGGACGCCTTCGACTGGACGAAGAAGATCCCCGGCGGGCCGCTCGCCTTCGGGTTCGACCACTACTTCGGCGACGACGTGCCCAACTTCCCGCCGTACGCGTGGTTCGAGGACGACCGCGTCACAACCCCTCCGACCGTGCCACTGGCGACACCGGGCAAGACGGCAGAAGGGGCGTGGGAGGCTCGCCCCGGCCCGTCGGTGAAGGACTGGGACTTCACCGCGGTGATGCCGAAGCTGACCGACAAGGCGGTCGAGTGGATCGGCAAGCAGAAGGCGGACGAGCCGTTCTTCCTGTACCTGCCGTTCACCAGCCCGCATGCCCCCATCGTGCCGAGCAAGGAGTTCAGCGGCAGCACGAAGGCCGGCGGGTTCGGCGACTACATGGCCCAGACGGACGCCACCGTGGGCGCGGTGCTGGCGGCCCTGGAAAAGCACGGGTTCAGTAAGAACACGCTCGTGGTGTTCACCTCCGACAACGGCCCGGAGCGGTACGCTTACGACCGGGTGAAGGCCCACCAGCACCGCAGCATGGGGCCGCTCCGCGGATTGAAGCGCGACCTGTGGGAGGGCGGGCACCGCGTGCCGTTCGTGGTGAGTTGGCCGGGGAAGGTGCCGGCGGACGCGGTGTCGGACGCGCTGGTGAGCCACCTCGACCTGTACGCCACCCTCGCGGCGGTGGTGGGGGCGGACATCCCGGCGAGGAGCGGCGAAGACAGCGTCAATCAGCTCGACCTCTTCCTCGGCACCGGGAAGGGGAAGCGGGACACGCTCGTTCACAACACGAACGCGAACGGGTACGCCGTGCGGCACGGCGACTGGGTGCTGATCGACACCAAGACGGGAGGGGTGTCGGCAGTGCCAGCGTGGTACGACGAGGCCCAGGGGTACAAGCCGCACAAGGAGGCGGGCGAGCTGTACAACCTGAAAGACGACCTCGCGCAGAAGACGAACCTGTACGCCGACCACCCGGACAAGGTGGCCGACTTGCGGAGGAGGCTCATTACGATTCGTGGGAAGTAGGGAGGAGGTGGAGTGGGCAATCAGGGTGGTGCCCGGCGACCCCACCACAAGCCACTCCACGAGCTGAACGAATTCCCAATCGGCCCGGAGTGAAGTGCCCCCGGAGGGCGGCGAATCGTTGGGCTGCTCATTTCGCCGCGACGAGTGCCGCGAATTTGGGCCTCAGGAACCGCCCGTTCTGGTTCTTGAGCGTTTCCCGGAGGTAGGTGCGCCGGCCGATGACGCTGTTCCACGGACTCACCACCGCTTCGCTCGGGTTGCTGACATTCCCGTCGATCGACTGGATTTTGCTCCCCGCTGCGGCATCCTCGACTACGACGAAGTGGTGGTTGAACACGCTGTAGACGCCGATGTCGCCCCGCCTCACGGCGGCGCCCGGCAAGACGATGTCGAACAGGTCGCGGGATTGCGCTTTGACTTGCGACCAGTTCACACCCAGCCCGGCCATTCGGTAGCAGTACGTTGCGAAAATTCCACACCACGAGCCGATGTCTTTCTTGTTGAGGAGGTCCCTGCGGCCGAGATACTTGGCCGGATCCAACTGGTACACTTCTTCCATCGTAAAGGCCTGCGGCGGGACACTCGGACCGTCAGTCACTGACTTGAGGGGGAAGCGTTCGGTCGAAAGGGCGAGGCACAGACTCGCCCGCGCGTCCCGCGCGAACGAGTAGATGGACGCGAGGGAAGCGCCGCCTTGCCGCGCCCGCCGCATTCCCATCACCGGACCGCACCCCCGCGCCGCGGCGATCCGGGGCGACCCGTCCGGAACGACGGGGGCGCTCCCCCAGCCGAACGTCAGCAACGCCGACTCCGTCACCGCGACGATTTTGTCGCGGAGCTCATCTTCATTCACCGCCTTCGGCGCGTTGGCCGAGACCAACTTGGCCAACTCGGCGAGGAACGGCTCCAGCACGCCCCACGTCATCTCGCCGACGATGCCGTCCGCGCTGATGTTCTGCCTCGTTTGGAACTCCACGACCCGCGAACGGGTCTTCGACCCGAAGTTCGAGTCCTCGGCCAGCGGAGCCTGCGCCGTCGGGGCGAGGTTCAATGCCTTTTGGAGCAACAGTACCGACTCGTTGATCGACCCGAAGCGGAGAACCGGGCGAATGGCCATCTTCAACTCCCGGGCGAAATCGCCGTTCTGGGAAGTGAAAAACTGCCGACTCGGCACAGTGTCCTTCCGCGATGGCACGCTGTCAACAGTTTCAACGTCCGAATTTGCTGGCCCTGATGCCCCGTGGCTTCGTTGAAAATCAGTCAAGTTCGAGCCGTTGAATCGGGCCGACGATTTCGAGGAGAAGTTGCTTGTGGTGCATGGTGGGCAGTGATCTGGGATGACCGCGAGTCGAGCAAAAGTGCCATCACATCAAGGGTGCAACCGCGGACGACGATACGCGGTGGGCCGTCCCAGTGGGGGAAAGGAGTGAGAGTGAGACGAATCCGCGGTCAGGCCGCCTGGCGCTGCTCCTCGTCCTCCGGCCAGTCGTCGAACCGCACACTCACCTGCTTGCTCACCCCGCTCTCCTGCATCGTCACGCCGAAGATCACGTCGGCCATCGCCATCGTCCGCTTCTTGTGCGTGATGATGATGAACTGCGAGCGGTCGAGGAACTCGCGGAGGGCGGTGGCGAGGCGGGCGGTGTTCGCCTCGTCGAGGGCGGCGTCCACCTCGTCGAGCAGGCAGAACGGACTCGGCCGGCTGCGGAAGATGGCCAGTAGCAGGGCGATGGCGGTGAGCGTGCGCTCGCCCCCGCTGAGCAGCGAGATGCTACGGAGTTCCTTCCCCGGCGGGCGGGCGGTGATGTCGATGCCGGCTTCGAGCGGGTCATCCCCGTCGAGTACCACGTCTGCCATGCCGCCGCCGAACAGCTTGCGGAACAGCTCCTGGAAGTGCCCGCGAACGGTGCCGAGGGTGTCGAGGAACAGCTTGCGGCTGTCGGTGTTGATCTGGCCGATGATCTCCATCAGCTTGTCGCGGGCGCTCGCCAGGTCGTCGTGTTGGGTGCGGAGCGTCGTCTCGCGGGTCTCCAACTCGGCGAGTTCGGCCACCGCTTCGGGGTTCACGTTGCCCAGCTTGGCGACCTTCTTGCGGAGGTCGTCGATCTGCGCCTGCACGTCGGCCGAGTCGGCGGGCAGCAGCGGAATCGGGTCGTCGTCGGTGCCGGCGGGCGTGGGCACGGTGGCGAAGTCGGCCAACTCGATGGCGTAATCCTCGCGGATGCGGGCGGCGATGCCCTCCCGCCGCAGGCTCAGGTCTCGCACCTCCATCTCGCGGCGGTGCATCAACTCCCGCTGCTGGCCCCACGCTTCGCGGAGCCGCTTCAGCCCGGCGTTCACCTGTTCGCGCTCGTGCCGCAGGCGGTCGCGGTCGGCGCTCAGCACGCGGGCGGCCTGCTCGGAACCTTCCTTGCTCAAGTAGGCGTGCGCGGCGGTGTCGGTCGCCCGCAGCATGTGCAGTTGACTTTCGGTCAGACGGGCGGCGGCGGCCTTCTCCGAGGTGGACAGGTTCATCGCGTCGAACCGTCGCAGTTTCAACTCGGTTTCCAGCTCCTCGTGCTTCTTCCGCAGACCGGAGAGGTGCGCCGACACCCGCCCGTGCGACACCTGGGCGGCGGTGTTCTCGACCTGCCGGCGGTCGCGGTCGGCGTTGGCGGCGGTCAGGTCGGCTTCCGTGCGGTCCAGTCGGTCACTCACTTCCGCTTCGAGTGTGACGGCGGTTTGCCACTGCTCGGCGGTGCGGGCGAAGGCGGCTTCGACCGACCGCACTTCGGCTTCCAGGTGCCGGGCCTCTTCGCGGACGAGTTGAATCAGGTCGGCCAGCCGCTTCTGCTCCTGCCGCTGGGTGGCGATCTGGGACTGCAGCGTGCCCGCCTCACCGCTGAGCGCGGCGATTTCAGTTTCGAGCGCCCGCACGGGGGCGTCCATCGCGTCCGCCTGCCGGCGGTGGGCGAGTTGCTGGGCTTCGATGGACTGCACCTGTTCATCGAGCCGAATGATCTCGGCCCGCAACTCCCGCAGCTCGCTCCGCCGCGACAGGAACCCGCTCCCACCGCCGGTCGGCCCGACCGTCAGCGAACCGTCGGCTTCGAGCACTTCGGCGGAACGGGTGACGAACTTGGCGTGCGGCCAGCGAACTGCGGCGGCGCGGGCGGTGGCGAGGTCGGGCACCAGGAAGACGCGGCCGAGCAACTGGTGGGGCAGGGCGGCCAACTCGGGGCGATCAACGGTGACGAGCGTGGCGGCCGACACGATGTCCGGAAGTGCCGGCGTTCGCTCCGTGAACGGTTCGGCGTCCGTTCGCGGAGCGAACGGCGACAGTGGGAGCAATCCGACACGGCCGGGCAGGTCGGTCAGTGCCAGGGCGATGCGGTCGAGTTCGGTCGCGGTGACGACGAACCGCTGGGCGGCATCACCGAGGGCGAGGTCGATGAGCGCGGCCACCTCTCGCGGGGCGGAGAGCAGCTCGCCGACCAGCCCGAGAACCCCGGACAGTTCTGCATTCCCACCCCTACGGCGGGCGATCACGTCTCGCACCCCGGCGCCAACCCCGTCGAGCGCCTTCTCCAAGCCTTCGAGCACGTCGGCCCGCCCGCGGAGCGCGCTGCGGGTGTCGCGGGCCACGTCCAGTTCGGATTGGAGTGCATCCGCCCGGCGGCGGAGGTCGTCGCGATAGGCGAGGTGTTCGGCCAGGTTCTGCTTCGCGCTGGCGAGTTGGTGTTGCACGTCGGCGTCGGAGCGGCTCAGCTCGTCGAGCGCGCCGGCGAGTGCGTCGTGCCGTTGCGACGTGCGCTCGGCTTCCACCAGTTTCCCGTTCAGTTCCCGCTTCAGCTTGTCGGCGTCGCGGCGGAGGGCGTCGGTTTCGCCTTGCAGCCTGGTGGTCTGGCGGGCCAGGTCGAACTGACTGTCGCGGTCGGCTTGTGAACTGGCGAGTAGAGCGGCGATGTGCGCGGACACCTTCTGCAACCCGGAGGCGGCCGCTTCCGCCCGCACTTTCTCCGTCTCGGCGTCGGCGGTGATGGTGGCGAGTTCGGCACCCGACGCCTGTACCGCTTCGGCCCCGGCCTGCAACCGCCGACTCAGGTCGAGCCGTTGTTTGCCCAACCGCAGCAGTTCCGCCTCGGCCCGCTCACACTGCGTCCGTTCGGACCGCACCACCGCCTCACTCGTGGCGATGGTCTGTCGGGCGCGGGCGAGTGTGGCATCGTGGCGACGCAGTTCGCCTTCCACCGCGGTCAGCGTGGCCTCAATGCCGGTGGCTCGCGCCTCCTCGTGCTGCTCGCGCTCGGTCACACCGGCCACGTCCTCCCGCAACTCCGCCAGCCGCAGCTCCTCCTCGTCCAGCGTGACCGTCAGATCCCGGAACTCGCGCAGCCCGACGCCCACCCGCAGCGCCTGCAACTGCCCGGTGTACTCCGCGTACCGCTGGGCTTTCGCCGCTTGCAGTCGCAGCGTCCGCAGTTGCTTGTCCAGTTCGGTCAGGATGTCCCGCACGCGGGTCAGGTCGGCGTCCACCCGTTCCAGCTTGCGGAGCGTTTCGAGCTTCTTCGCCTTGAACCGGCTGATGCCGGCCGCCTCCTCGAAGATCTGCCGGCGGTCGCCGGTGCTGGCCGTCAGGAGCGCGTCCACCCGCCCCTGTTCGATGACGCTGTACGCCCCGTGCCCCGCCCCGCTGCCGAGGAACAACTCCTTGATGTCCTTCAGTCGGCTGGCCTGGTGGTTGATGAGGTACTCGCCCTGGCCGTCGCGGTACACCCGGCGGGTGATCTGCACCTCGTCCGCGTCCGTGTCCAGTTGCCGCTTGCGGTTGTCGAACGTGAGGGTGACTTCGGCCAGGCCGAGAGATTTGCGGGAACTGCTGCCGTTGAAGATGACGTCGGCCATCTCGCCGCCGCGGAGGGCCTTGGCCGACTGCTCGCCGAGCACCCACTTGACGGCATCGACGATGTTACTCTTGCCGCTGCCGTTCGGCCCGACCACGGCGGTGATGCCGGCGGCGAAGTCGAACCGGGTCTTGTCGGCGAACGACTTGAACCCGAGCAGTTCCAGGCGGGTGAGCATCGCGACAGTTCCAAGTTCCAGGTTCTAAGTTTCAAGTTCGGCCTGGTGTCTCGGCCCATCCGAACCGGCCGCACGCCTCAACTTGGAACTTGGAACCTGGAGCTTCGGTCACTTCCCTTTACCCCAGTCGAGCACGCTGCCGGGGTCGCGGCTGCGGTCCAGTGGCACCACCGTGGCGGGCTTCCGCAGACTGTCCGCCGGGGCGGACATGTCAAACCCGCCGACCTGTGTGATGTCGCCGTCGGTCGCCGGCCGCTGGCCGGTGGCGGCGGCGACCACCCTGTTCGCGTCGGCGGCGGTCGGGTCACGACGGGCCATCTGAGCCAGTTGTTGCACGCTCATCCCGGCCGGGTTGGCGTCCACGCCGAGCTTGCACGCGAACCCGTCGGCCGCGTTCACCCGGCGGATGAACTCGATCGCCTCGGCGTACCCGCCGCCCATCTCGGCCAGCCCTTTCAGGATGACCGCCAGGTCCGCCCGGTACTTCCCGCTCACCGCCGCCGGCTCGCCGTCCTTCGTCGTCAGGCGGCTGACCACCACCGACTCTTCGCCGTCCTTGCGGGTGACGGTGAACTCGGTGCCCAGCGGGAAGGCGAACCCGCCGCTGATCGGCCACACCGCACCGAACAGCACGATCTCGTTCCGCCTGTCGGTGGTCAGGTGGACCATCGGTTCGGAATCGGCCGCCACCTGGTGCAGCCAGTACGACCGCCCCATCTCGCGGCCGCGGATCGCCTCGTGCTTCTCGTTCGCCAGCCGCAGCGCGTGGAACGCCCCGTACCGCAGGGTCGGGTCGCCCTTCCGCTTCATCAGTTCGGCCAGTTGGTCGAGGCAGTGGGCGTCGTCTTGTGAGGCCAGGGCGATGAGGGCGTGCGTGCGGAGGGCCGGGTGCTTCTCGGCGCACTCGGCCAGCACCGTCGCGGCGGTCGGATCGGCCTTGCCCAGGTAGCACAGGCTCTGGGCGGCCGCGAACCGCACCCACGGGCTGTGCGGGTCTTTGTCTTCTAGTCCCACACGCAAACTCGCCACGCCGTCGGTGCCCAGCGCTTCCAGCTTCATCGCCGCGACGATCGCCGTTTCCGGGGCGAGCAGTTCCCGCTCGAGCGCCTTGCGGCTCGGGTCGTTCACCGGCGGCGTGACGAGCGGCACCAGCCGGGCCACCTGGATAAACCGCTGGTGGTTCAGCCGGTACGCCGGCGGCACGAACACCGACACCATCGGCCGGCCGCTGACCACCGCCTCGGCCACCTTGCCAGACTTGTCGCCGGTGCCGTGGAAGACGGTGTTCAGGCGGGCGGAGATGGTCTGGGCCAGTCGCGGCTGTGGGCCTTCGCCGTTCAGCAGGAAGTGGTACGGCCGATCCAGGTGGTTGGTCATCCCACCCCACACCTTCGCCACCCGCCCGGCCGGGTTGTCGGTCGTCGGGCGGAGGTCTTTTTCGCCGCCCTCGGGAATCATCGTGCCCACCACCAGCGGGCCGTCGGCCACCGCCATCCGCGAGCCGACCAACACCGCGCCCGAACTGGCCAGCGGCACCTTGCCCGTCGGAATGCCGCTCGCCTGGAGCGACTGGCGGGCGTTCGCGGCCAGTTCCATGTTGTGCAGGTCGCACGGGAACAGTTCGCCGTGGCCCAGGCTGGTCGTCTTGCTGCCGGGCGGCAGGATCACTGTCACGTCGAACTTCTCGCCGGTACGTGCCCCGGCCGGAATGACCCCGCTCACCAGCACCAGTGAGGTACTCTTATTCGGGTCGTCCAGCACCTCTTTCGGGTTCCGCTGGAGCCGCTTGAGCACCTTTTCCATCGTCTCGCGGTAGCCGTCCGGCGGCGGGCTGCTGCCGGTCGCCTTCAACCCGAGCACCAGCCCGACGGCCGTGACCGGGATCGGTTCGGTGTTGCTGATGACCGTTTTCGTGCCGACGGTGGCGGTCAACTCCTTCTCCGGGTCGGGCTCCGCCTGCGCCCGCGTGTCGGCGTCCGACGCCCGCGGCAGACAGCCGACCGACGCGGCGAGCGCCCCGGCGACACCGGCCATCAGTCCGGCCACCATCAACCGCCTGCGGAAGCGGAGCATCGACGACCCCCCAACCCCATCCCGGTGGTCGTCCGTGACCACGGGCGGCCCGCCCGGTTCCCCCGAACCGAGAGCGAACTGCACAGACGGAGTGCGTATCGAGCCGGGACGATACCGTGGCTGATGGGGGTGTCAAGAGATGAAATGCCGACTTGCCGACTTCGAGATGCGGAAGCCGATCCGGGCGAACGGCGCGC
>JANNDF010000546.1:0-2176 GCA_031387445.1 Planctomycetia bacterium | reverse complement strand
GAGCAACTCGGCGTCCGCATCCGAATCCGGAGCGGAAACGAGACTCTCGGCGTGTCGAACCACCAGTTGAAGCAGGGATCGGCTCATCAGGGTAGAGTACCCGTGCGGCCGCCATTCCTGCATGGGGGAAAAAGAATTCACCCGACGCGAATCGTCGTGACGGGTTTGGCGAACCGCCACACGAGCAGCCCGTTCTCCCGCTGGATCGGCTTGTCGATGTCGAACGCCGCCTCCACCTCCCACGTCTGCCCCGGCCCGGAGTCCTTCGGCAGGCGGACCGAGATGACCCCGGTCTGGGTGACGCTCGACTGTTCGCCGCGGTCGGCGAAGTACCCCACCGACACCTCTTGAACTGCCCCCACCACCGTCACGCGGAACTTCCACACGCCGGACACTTGCTCGCGCACCTGCGGCAGCGTGCCACCGTCCACTGCCCGCCGCATTCGCTCCGGGAAAAACGGACGGGCCTCCGGGGCCGGTTGCGGCTCGTCGAGGAATGTGGTGTGCGGCGGGCGGTGGCAGCCGACGCTTCCGGCCAGCACCGCCAACAGCAGACAGCATGTCCCGCGCACGGTGTCACCTCGAACGCATCTCGGTTCCCCCGAAGCGTAGCACACGTTCGCCGCGTCAATCGCCTTCGCCCCCGCGCTTCGTCGCCAACCGCTCCACCTCTTGCAGCTTCCGCATCGGGCCGATGGCGATGACGGTCGCGTTCGCTTCGAGGATCGCGTCGCCCGGCGGGCTGTACGTCACCTCCCCGTTCGGGCGGATGATGCCGATGACCGTCACGCCGAAGTCCTGACTCAGCCGCGAGTCGCGGAGCGTCTTGTCGGCCAGCGGGCAGCCGGGTTCGATCCGCACCTCCTCGATTTGCAGGTCGATGAACTCGGGCCGGCTGGCCATCTCGATGAAGCTGAGTACGGCCGGCCGCAGCACCGCCTGCACCGCCCGGTGCCCGCCGGCCAGGTACGGCGAGATCACCTTGTTCGCCCCCACCCGCCGCAGTTTGCCCTCGGCCTCCTCTTCCTCCGCCCGCGCCACGATCAGGATTTTCGGGTTGAGCAGGCGGGCGCTCAGCACGATGTACAGGTTGTCGGCGTCCGACCCGACCACCGTGATGACCGCCTTCGCCTTGTCGATGCCGGCCCGCTTCAGCACCTCGTCCTCGTTCGCGTCGCCTTGCAGGTGCAGCCCTTGCAGGTAGTTCCACCCCGGCGGCTGGGGCATCTTGTCGATCACCACGAACCGCTTCTTCAACCGCTCCAACTCGTCGCACACGATCTTCCCCATGCGGCCGAACCCGCACACGATCTGGTGCCCGCTCAGGTGCTTCAGTTCGTCTTCCATGCGCTCCTTCCCGATCAGGTCGCGGATTTCGCCCGTCACCACCCCGCGGACGATCTCGGTGGCGATGTAGAAGAGGGTGAAGATGCCGCCCAAGGCGAGCAGCATGGTGAACGTGCGGCCCTGCCACGAGAGCGGTTGCGGGATCTCACCGTACCCCAGCGTGGTGAGGGTGATGACGGTCATGTACAGGCCGTCGAACAGCGTCCACGGCGGCCCTTCGATGAGCGGGTACGTCACCGTGCCGACGATCAGGATGACCACCGGCACCAGCACCAGCCGGCGGATCCGCCGCGGCAGGAACCGCCGGATCATCCGACCCGGCCAGCGGAGCAGGCGAGCCAGGCGTAGTTTCATGTGCCGGCTCCGCCGACCTTCGCCACCGCCGCGGCGATGCGTTCCAGGTGTTGCTCCTTTCGTTTCTCCTGCGTGAACTCGGCCTGCGTTTCCACCCACTCGCGGACGCGGTCGAGGGACTCACGCAGCGCATTCACGGCGGCGGGCAACGGTGCGGGTGAACCGACCACCACCGCCGACGTGTGCGCGAACGCCGGCTGATCGGGGAAGAGGATGGAGCCGGCCCCGCCGATGGCACGAGCGGCGACCCAACCGGGACCGGCATAATCCACTTCAACCGAAGCGGTGAACCGCTTGCTGGGCGTGGCCGGTGTGGTGGCGATCACCTCGCCGTTCGCCACGATTTCCAGCTTCTCGAACGGCGTGATGGATTCGGCGGAGGCGGTGACGCGAGTGCCGATGACGGCGAAGCGGAGCAGCGGGCCGTTCGTCACGAAACCGGTTAGCCGCGAGCCAACGGCGAGCGCGTCTGACG
>JANNDF010000503.1:0-12833 GCA_031387445.1 Planctomycetia bacterium | reverse complement strand
TCACTGTCGGGGGTCACCCGTGGCCCACTCCGCCAACTTCCCTTCCACCTCCTTAGCGAACTGGCTCCGGGGCATCACCAGATCGCACCCGGCCCGGCGGGCGTCTTTCAGCGTCTCCCGATCGACGTGCGAGCCGAAGCCGATCACCTTGATCATGCCCGCCGCCCGCAACTCCGCCAGCAGCTTCGCCACGTCCAGCCCGGCCAGGTTCAGATCGACGATCACGCACCCGGCACCCGCCGCCTTCGTCACCGCCGCGGCCTGGTTGCGGGCCACGGCCACCGGGATGCCCTGCGCCCGCCCGGTCGTCGTCACCTTGCTGCCGAACAGCAGGTCGTCGCACAGCAGTACCACGCTCACTTCTTCTCCTTCCGTTCGGTCTTGAGCAGTTGAAGTGCGTTCTTCACCGCGTCGTCCGGCTTGTTCGCCTTCAGCCCGTCGGTCAGCGTCGCCGCCAGTTTCTTGGTCATGTCGGCGGGGTACAGCTTCTCCGCCGGGCCGGTCAGTTCGACGTACAGCGTCTTCGGATCTTTCACGATGACGATGCCCACGTCGGCCTCCTTCAGCACCATGCGGCTGCGGGTGAACTTCTTCATGTACTCCTCCCGCGCCGCCTTGTCCTTCCGCAGTTCGGCCAACTGCTTTTCGTCAGTCGTCGCCGCGTCGTGCGTCTCGATCATCACGTCCAGGTCGGCTTTGAACAGTTCCGCCACCGCCGCGTTCACCGCCTTCACTGTGTCGTCGGAAAACAGTTTCGCCTCGTCGGTCACCGTCGGCGTCGTCCGCTCCTTCTTCGCCACCGGCTTGTCGGCTTTCACCTCCTTCACCGCCTTGGATGCCAACAATTGCTTCACCTCGGACACGTCGATGAACGTGCTCACCAGTTGGGCGTTCAGCGCCCCGCCCTGGGTCACGCCGATCAGTTCGCCCTTCGCGTTCAGGAGCGGCCCGCCACTGTCGCCGGGGTTGGTGGGCGAATCCGTCTCGACCACCTTCGCCTCGAACGTGGCCACCTTCTTGGGTGCCACTTCGGCCTTCCACTCCTTCTTGTACACCTGCCGCACCGACCCTTTGACGTACCCGAAGAGGGCGTCGGACTTGCCCGCACTGCCGATGGAGTGTACCGTGTCGCCGGGGTCGGGGCTGGCGGACGCCAGAGGAATCGCTTCCGTCTTCTCGGGCACGGAGTCCAGGTGCAGGATGGCGAGATCGGCCTTCTTGTCCACGGCGATCACGCGGGCGTCGATGGCCAGCCGCTTCGCCCGGTCGCGGTAGTAGTCCTTCTCGGCCACAGGCTGACTGTCGCGGAAGTGCGGGAAGAACACCTTCGCCGACGGGTTGTCCAGCACGACGTGGTAGTTGGTGAGCACCAGCCGGCGGTCGAGGTCGATGAGCGAACCGCTGCCGGTCGCCAGCCCGGCATCCCGCTTGGAATGCACCCACACCACCGACGGCACCGCCTTCGCGTACACCTTCGCCCCTTCCGACTTCTCGTCGGCGACGGCGAGCGGCACGATCAGAGCGAACAGGGCGAGCGAGCGGAGGAACATGAGAGGCCCCGGTTCGGGTGAACCCCGGCAGTCAAGCCGGGGGTAGCTACAGTTGAAGAACACCCCCGGCATGACTGCCGGGGTTCACCCGCCTCAATCCTCATCCAGCGCGTCGCCGAGCACGCTCTCGTTCACGAAAATTGGCACCTTGGCCGTCACCGCCACCGCCACCGCGTCGCTCGGCCGGCAGTCCACTTCCAGCAACTCTCCCTCGTGTCGCACCCGCAGCTTGGCGAAGTAGGTCTGGTCCCGCAGGTCGTTGATCAGGATGTCTTGGATCTCCCCGCCGAGTTGCTCGATGCTCTGCACGATCAGGTCGTGGGTGAGCGGGCGGGGGGTGGACAAACCCTTCACCCGGCGGTCGATGCTGGTGGCCTCGAACAGGCCGATGACGATGGGCAGGCTGCGGTCGCCGCCCGTCTCGTTCAGCACAATCACCTGATCCTCGTCGATCTCGTTGATGATGATCCGCTTCAGTTCCAGTTGGATCGGCACGGCGGGCCTCGGGTCGGCGAAAGATCGGCGCAGGCGGGCGGCCCGCTCTCCGATTATAACAGGGCACGAGCGAAGCGGGTCCAGGGAGGGCGAGCATGGCAACCGGGAAGAAGACGGTGGCGGTGGTGACGGCCGACCGCGAGGTGCCGGCGGATGTTGCGGTGCCGCTCACCCGCCACGGGTTCGCGGTGGCGGCGTTCCCGTTCACCGCCAGCATCCCGGCCGACTCCGTCGCGGTGCTGGTGCTGGTGGACGGTGCCCCAGACGCGGCCGTCGCCTTCACCCGCCGCCGTCGCGTGGACGCCACATCCCCCCGCCCGATCCTCTGGCTGTTCGCACCGGACGCCGCCCACTCCGCCCCAACCGGGTTCGACGCCGGTGCGGACGTGTGCCTCGTGCGACCCGCCGACGCCGACATTCTGGTCGCCCAGGTGAACGCCCTCCTTCGCACCTATTCGGACCTGTCGCGGGTGGTAGCGAAGGGTAGCGAGACCGTCGAGCTGAGCGAACGGCTGGCGAAGCACTTCCGCCAGACCGACGCCGATACCGCCCTCGCCCGCCGCACGTTGACCGCGTTCGCCCCAGAGCCGTCGGTTGCGTTGGCGGCGGCCGAAGCCGACTGGGTGTGCCGGATGCCAACTCGCGGCGGGGTGTGTACGTGTGAAGTCGTGCCGGTCGGCGACGGCTTGCGATTCGTGCTCTGTACCGTGGGCGGGATGAGCGTGGTGACGGGGGCGGCACTCGCGGAAGCCCTCGCCCGGTTCCTGAGCCGGCCGGGGGTGTCGCCGTCGGCCGCACTGACCGAGGCCAACCGCCGCGTGCGGCAACTCGGACTGCCCGACACCGCCATGCTTGCCGCGACCGTTGGGCAGGTGGACACCTCCGGGAAAGTGGTCGT
Source organism: Planctomycetia bacterium (assembly GCA_031387445.1). Classification (GTDB taxonomy): domain Bacteria; phylum Planctomycetota; class Planctomycetia; order Gemmatales; family Gemmataceae; genus JALHQU01. The sequence continues at coordinate 9,890 of JANNDF010000503.1, read as the reverse complement.
CGCGTGCGGCGGGCACCCGCCGCCGGTGTTCGCTCCGGCCGCCGGCCCGGCTCGGTTGTGGCACGGAGTTGGCGCGTTCCTTGGACAGTCCGACGGCGGGTTCTCCGAACTCACGGGCGACTTGCAACCCGGCGAACGGGTCTTACTGCTGGCGGGTGGGGCGGCGGCGGACAAGCGGCCGGACGTGCGAGCGGCGGCCGACCACCACACCGGGAAACCGCTCGGCGAATTCGTGCGCGGTGTGGCCGACGCGGTGTTCGCACCCGCCGATGCCGACGACGGGTACACACTGCTCGGTGTCGGCCGGGCAGTTGTGTAATGCGGCGAAGGGTCACTTCTTCCGCAAGTCCGTCTCCGGCGGGTCGGGGTCCGGCACCTTCAGGTCTTTCCGCAACTTCGACAGTTCCACCTCCAGCGCCTTCCGCGTGTCGGCATACTTGGGGTCGTCGTACACGCTCGTCAACTCCTTCGGGTCGGCCTTCGTGTCGAACAACTCCCAGTAGTCGAAGTCCTTCTCGTAGAACCGCACCAGTTTGTGCCGATCCGTGACCACCCCGTAGTGCTTGGGCACGCTGTGGGGCCCGGGGTACTCGTAGTAGTGGTAGTAGAAGCTCTGCCGCCAGTCCTTCGGCGCCTCACCCTTGAGCACCCCGGTCATGTCCTTCCCGTGAACATCGTCCGGCACCTTCACGCCGGCGGCGCTGAGCAGCGTCGGAGCGAAGTCGATCACGCTCGTGATGGCGCTGCTGGTGCTGCCCGGCTTCGTCACGCCCGGCCAGCGGACGAGGCAGGGCGAACGCAGGCTCTCCTCAAAAATCCACCGCTTGTCGAACCACCCGTGTTCACCCAGGTAGAAGCCCTGGTCCGAGGTGTAAATCACGATCGTGTTGTCGGTCAACTTCTCCGCATCCAGGTAGTCGAGCACCTTGCCCACGCCCTCGTCCACCGCCTTGATGCACCCGAGGTAGTCGTGCAGGTAGCGGTTGTACCGCCACTTCACCAGTTCCTTACCGGTCGGCTTGTCCTTCTGGAACGCCTCGTTCCGCGGCTTGTAATACTTGTCCCACTCGGCCTTCTCGGCGTCGGTCATGCCGGCCGGGTATTTGAACTTCGCGTCCAGGTCGGAGAACGTCTTCTCTAACGTCATGTCCTGGTTCTTCTCGCCCTTCCCGCGGCCGCTGTAGTCGTCGAACAGGGTGTCCGGCTCCGGGTACTGCCGGTCCTTGTCGTGGCCCAGGTGCCGGAGGGAGGGTGCCCACTCGCGGTGCGGGGCCTTGTGGTGGCACAGGAGCAGGAATGGCTTCGTCTTGTCGCGGCCCTTCAGCCAGTCGATGGACTTGTCCGTGATGATGTCGGTCACGTAGCCGGTCTCGACCGCCGTCTTGCCGTTCTTGTTCATCGGCGGGTTGTAATACCTGCCCTGCCCCGGCAGGATGTGCCAGTGGTCGAACCCGGTGGGGTCAGACCCCAGGTGCCACTTGCCGACGACGGCCGTCTGGTAGCCGGCCTTCTGGAGCAACTTTGGGAAGGTGGGTTGAGTGCCGTCGAACTTGCTCCTGGTGTTGTCGAAGAAGCCGTTGGCGTGGTTGTACTTGCCGGTGAGCAGGCACGCCCGACTCGGCCCGCAGATGCTGTTCGGGATCAGGTGGCGGTCCAGCCGCATCCCGCCCTTCGCCAACCGGTCGATGTTCGGCGTGCTGTTCAGCTTGAGCGGGTGGCCGTAGGCGCTGACCGCCTGGTACCCGTGGTCGTCGGAGAAGATGACGACCACGTTCGGCGGCGCGGCCATGACCGCGGATGCAAGAACGGCCAACGCGAGGAGAGATCGCATAGGAGATGTCTCGGGGCGAAGAAGAGTTGCCACAGAGGACACAGAGAGCACAGAGAGAACCGAGGGGCAAGTGCTGTCCTGCTCTCCTCTGTGTCTTCTGTGATCTCTGTGACAACTCTGCCTTATTTCAGTTCCTTCAAAAACGCCGGGTCGGGCTTGGGCAGCGCCCACACGGTCACGGCGAAGTCGGACTTCCCTTCGGGCAGTTTGAGCAACACCTTGTACCCGCTGCCGTCCTTCACGAACCGCCACTCGGCGGCGGTCGGCGGGGTGGAGAGGCCGAACACGGCCACCGCCTCGCCGCTGGTGGGCACGACCACGCGGACGGTCGCCGGGGCGGTGTCGGTGAACTTCACCTCCTTGTCGTCGGCGTCGAGCAACTTCGGCTCCTTGCCGCTCGTGCCGACGTTCAGCCACACGGTTTTCCCGCTCGGCCCGGCCACGGTGAACTTGCGGACCAGCCCGTTCACCACCGACGCTGTCGCCGGCTTCGGCGCTTCGGTGATGGCCAGCACCGTTTTGCCCTCATCCGGGGTGAGCTGATACTTCAAGGTGGGCGTGCCGTCGTCCGCCGTGGTGTACCCCTTGAACCGCACGGCCATCGGCCCGGTGTACGCCTCGGCGTCCTTCAGCGCGCCGCCGTAGGCCGGGTCTTTGGCCAACTTGTCGAAGTCGGGGGCCGTGTCCGATGCCGTCATCGCCCACGGGAAGCCGGCGGGGGCGGTGTAGAACTTGGTGCCGAGGAGCTTCGCCGGGTTGCCCCCGCGGCCGTCCCACACCGGCTTCACGTCCAGGAAGTTGCCCGCCCAGGCGTAGGCCAGCCGGCACTGGTGTGAGTCGAACACGGTGTTGATGCCGCCGGGGAAGCCGACCGCCACGCACCGCGTGCCGGCGTTGTCGGGCATGAACGTGCGGAGGATTTCCGGCTTTTCCCGCACCACCACCGTCATGCCGGTGGCGGGTTCCATGCCGCTCGGCAGTGGCAGCCCTGGCCCGAGCGAGAAGTACGCCCACAGCGCTTCGATCTGCTGGTCGCCGTCGCCCTTGTAATACTGGTCGAGGAGCGACTTCCCTTCGATGAACGCCTGCGGCATCTTGGTGCCCGGCACCATGCGCTGCGGCTGGTGCATCCACCGCACGTTCCAGTCGTACCGCACCCGCTGGTTGGTGGTGGCCAGGTCCGGCCCGCGGGTGCCGCCGCCCTTCTGCCCGCTGATGTCGTGGCACGAGATGCAACCGTGCCCCTGCTTGCCGGCGAGCGCGCGGCCGGTGTCGATCTTCTCCTTCGTGTACTTCGGCGGGGCGACGGTGTCGTCCGTCACGGCACCGTCGAGTAGCGGCAGTTGCTCGTGCAGCGTGCCGACGTTGGCGTTGCCGTACTGCGGCATCCGCAGACTCATCCACGGGCGGGCACGCCCGGCGTTGGTCAGCACCTCCTTCATCCAACTGGTGCGCATCTTGTGGCCCACACCGGTGAGCTTCGGCGGTTGCACGTCGTCGGCGTTCTCGGCGTTCTCGAGCGCCTTCATCTTGTCCACGAGGAACGTGTCGATGCCGCCCTCGCCGTCCCGCTGGTGGCAGTTCAGGCAGTTGAACCGCTTGACGGCGGTGCGGGCGGCGTGAACCGGCGACGGCGACCCGGCCCCGGTCAGGCCGTCTTTCAGGAACGCTTGAAGCGCCGATCGCTGGTCGGCGGAGAGCGAGTAGTTGGCGGCTATGCCACTCGGCTTCTCACTCAGGCAACCTTTGTCGGACGCCTTCGCCACGTCGGCCAGCTTCGGGGTGACGGCCGTCGTCGCAATCGGTTTGCCCTTCTCCTCCACCGCGTGGCAGTTCACACACCCCTTCGCCCCGAACACCGCCCGCCCGAGCGCCACCCAGCCCGCCCTCCCCGGCTCCGCGTCGGGGGGGGCTTGCGGCATCGCCGGCTCGATCTTGTCGTTCGTGACGGTGCAGAGGTGGTTGGCGATGTCCAGCGCTTCGGGGTCGGTGAGCGCCAGAGACGGCATCCGCCCGTGCGGGTTGGTCGCCGTCGGATCCTTCAGGAACTTGGCGAGCGTCTCGGGGCGGAACTTACTGCCGACGTGGTTGAGCGTGTAGAACGCCTGCGGGGTGCCGCCGACGCCGTAGTAGCTGGCGAGCGGGTCGAACGGCTTCTCGGCCGGGGCGTCGGGGTCGTCGATCTTCTTCTTGGTCGGCGGGGCGGTCAGTTGGTCGCCGTGGCAGGTGGCACACCCTGCGGTCAGGTACAACTTGCTCCCACGGGCGATGCTCTCCTTCAACTGGTTCGGGTAGACCAGAGGAAGCTTGTACGCTTCGACCGGCTTGCCGAGCGAGTACAGGTAGCTGAGCACCGCGTAGCGCTCCACCTTGCCAGCGTTGCTGTCGGCAAACATCGCGGGCATGGCGGTGTGCGGGCGGAGCTTCTTCGGGTCGGCCAGCCACGCATCCACCCAGCCTGGGTACGCCCGCTCCACCAGCTTCGTCAGGTTCGGCCCGGTGCGGTCGGCCAACCCCTTCGCCATCTTGTCGTCGGCCGCGGGGGTGTGGCACTTCGCACACGCCAGTTCCTCGAACAGCAACCGGCCGTGTTCGCGCTTCAGGTCGTCGGCGAACGCGGCCGGCCGTTGCTTCTCGGTGTGGCCGAAGAAGAAGTGCGGGATCGGCTCTTCACGAAATCTGGGGCCGCTCCATTTCAACGACACACGAACGGCCGTGTCGGTGCGCTTCAGCGTGGCGGTGAACGCCTGAATGCCGGCCTTCAGTTCCACCTCGCCCCCGCTCACCCGCTGTGCCTTGTCGCCACCCTTCACCGTCTGCGTCAGCACCGTCTGGTCGCCGATGGTGACGGTCAGCTTGCCGAGCAGTTCACCGGCGAACGTGTACTTGCCGGCCGACACGACTTGAATGTACCCGGTCCAGGTGAACGTCTCCCCGCCGTCGGAGCGCGGGTGCGGGGCGTCGCCGGCGAGTAGGGTGAGGCCGACGGTCGGTTCGAGCCGACTGACGGCGAACCCGCCCTTGTCCTTCGCGGTGAAGATCAACCCCGGCTTGAGGTCGGCGCGTTTCACTTCCTGCGCGGGGAGGAAGGCGGGGAGTGCGAGCGCAGCGAGCAACGGGAGAGCGAACCGAAACATGCGGAACTCCGGCGGGATGGCAGACGCAGGGATTATCCCGATGCAGGGGCGGAGGGCAAGCGGGAAACGGTTCGGGTATTGTGGTGGGGTGAGCGTTGGCGACGTCGGTTCGGCAACAGCGAGGCGTTCGACGCCAACGGCGTCGTTCCCCCAGCCCAGGGTTGAGGTGCGAAGCACCGACACCCTGGGTACGAATGCCAACAGAAACAGTTCGACCCCAACGGGGTCGTTCATTTCGTCCAGGTTGAACGACCCCGTTGGGGTCGTGTGTGGTGGGGGCGGTGGGTTCCCAGGGTGTCGGACCTTCGGTCCTCAACCCTGGGCTGGGGGAACAACCCAGTTGGGGTTGAACCAGGAATCAGCAATCGCTGTCGGTCGCGGGCGCTCGACCCCCGTAGGAGTCGAGAGGCCCGACGGCCGACCACCCTTCCGAGTCGGTGAGTCGCCGTCGGGCCTCGCTCCTGCTTCGCGGTCGCTCGACCACGACCGACCAGCATTACGGGTTGCTGCCGGTGATGGTTTGCGTCAAGTCCCCACTCCTGGTCACGTTCGCGGCGGTGTTCAGGCGGAACGTCTGGGTGATGTAGCGGGCGACGGCCTCGCCGGGGCGTTCTTGTAGCACCAGGATGTCGCCGGGCAGCACGCGGATCCGCTCGCGGGGGTCTCGCAGGGCGACACTCAGGTCCACCCGGATGGGGATCTGTCGGCCGTTGCCCGCTTGCCGGAGGACCGTCAGCAGTGACGGCGACGGCTGGCCGAGGCCGCTGTTCACCGCCTGGGCGACGAACGCGTTCTGGGTGAACCCGCCGTTGGCCAGCGGTGCCCCCGCGGTGAGCAGCGCCTGGAGCACGTCGAGGTCGTAGTCCCGCGGCAGTTGGAACGGCCGGCTGCCGGCCACGCCGGCCACATAGAACACGTCCTGCGAGGTGTCGCGGGTCTCGATCTTCACCACGTCCCCGTCCCGCAGGATGATGTCGTCCTCACACACGGTCAGCGGTTGCTCGGGGTAGATGCGGAGCGGAATCTTGATCCGCCCGCGGGCCGGGTCGCTGGCGGTCGCGGCCCGTTCGATGATGATCTCGTCCTTCGCGTCCAGGCCGGGCAACCCGCCGGTCTGGTTGAGGGCGTGCAGCACGTCGTTCTGACCGGCCGGCAGTCTCAGCGTGAACCCGTTCCCGCGGCGGGTGGTGCCGACCACTGTGCCGCCGACGCCGGTGGCCAGGGTCGGCTGCAAGTCCTCCCGCACCACCGTGACGGCGTACTCCCGCTTCTTCAGCAGTTGCACCGTCACCCGGGCGGTCTTTTGGTTCACCAGTGCCGGCCCGCCGTCCTTCCCGCTCGCCGCGTCCTTGATGAGTTGCTCCACTTCCGCCGCCGTCTTCCCCTTCACGCTGATGGGTGGCAGTTGGGGCAGGGTGATGGTGCCGTCGTCTCGCACCGGAATTGGGAAGCCGAGGGCGGCGAGGTCCGAAGTGGCGTCGGGCAGTTTCACAGGGGCGACGGTGCCGGGCGGGGCGATGACGTTGTCGGCCACGATGGCCAACGTGTCTCCCTTGTCAAACGTGTACGTCTCGATCTCCCGCTGCCGCAGGACGGTGAGCGGGATCGGCTTCAGGTCGGCCCGCGGGCGGCCGAGTACCTCCGCCGGCAGGCGGCGGACGGGGATGCCGTCCGCCACCGGGTTGGTGACGGCCGCACACCCGACGCTCAGCACGGGCAGTGCGGCCAACAAGATGGCGACCAGCGACCGCATGACAACTCCGGGTGGGGTGATCATCGCGACTCCGGCTTGGGCGACACGACGACCCGCGATTCGGGTCGCGGCGGCACCACGCCATCGGGTGCGGGAATCACAAGGGGAACGTCGGCTTTCACTTCGGGTGCGGGCGGGGGTGTTGCGGGCACAGGCGGCGGGGCGACCGGCGGAGTGATGAGCGGGCGGGCCGGTGGCAGGAGCGTGGTGTCAGTCGGCACCGGCTTGGGGCTTGTGACCGGGGACAAACTTGACACCGCGGGCGGCGCCGCCACCCTCGTCCCCGGTAGCGGGCAGTTCGGCGCACACTGCTCTTTGGGCACCTGCTGCACCGCCGGCAGTTGAGCCGGGGGCGGGTCGGCGACCAACACCGGCACCGTCAGATACTGCCTCTGCCCGCTGGCAGTGGCACAGTTCGCCCCGTGCTGGAAGCCGGCGTAGTAGTCGTGGATGCGCGCGTGACCGTTCTGGTTCAGGAACCGCCCGCGGCGGTATTTGGTCGGCGGCACCGCGGGCGGCAGCGGGTCGCCCCCGCGCTCCAGGGCGTCGGCGAACCCGTCCACGAAACCGTCTTCGTAGTCTTCGGTCATCGCCTGCTGGCGGCGGAGCTCCCGCATGACCCGCCGCCCTTCGGCACGGCACTCGTGGGTGACATGCTTCTCGTCCAGGTACATGGCCGGCTCGTTCACCGCGTTGTGAAAGGCGGTTTCGGCCAGGTGGCACCCCGCCAGCGGCGCCAGTCCGCCCAACAGCAGGAGTAAATGCCACCGCATGACAAACCCTCGGATCGCGTTCCGGCTGTTCATCGACCTTCACGGAGGGGCGAGTTGATCGGTTTTGCCGCCAGAATGCGGATGCTGACGAATCGGATTCGCCGTATTTATTCAAGATCATGCTCCCCGCCGTTCTGCTCACTCTCGCCGCCGTCGCTCTGCCCGATCCGTCTGCCCCGTGGGAGGTGGTGGAGGCGTGCCCGCGGCTGATCGCCGGCGGGGCGAGAGCGACGGCCGTTGTGGTCGGCCAAAAGGACGGGTCCGCCTACCTGCTCACCGCGCTCCACGCCGTTGCCGACGCCGCGCCGTCCGAGGTGCAGTTCTTCACCCGCCACACCTACCCGGACTCGTCGCGCGCGCTCCGCGGGTGCGAAGTGGTGGCGAAGTTCCGCCAGCCCGACTTCGCCCTGTTGAAAGTGCCGATCGGTGACACGCCCGTGACGGTGCTGAAACTGGCACCCCCACCCCCGCGCCCGCGGAAGGTGCCGTTCGTCACCCTCACCGTCGGGTGCAGCAAGGGCGAACCGCCGACCGGACTGCCGGAGACGGTGGGTGCGAAGCGATTCGGCCGGCGGGACGGGGGCGAGCAGGCGTTCTTCTGGGAGACGGAGTCGGCCCCGATACCGGGCCGGTCGGGCGGGCCGCTCGTCGTCAACGGACGGGTGGTCGGGCTGTGTGCGGCCGGCAAGGACGGCCGGGGCTACTACGCGCATTCCGACGAACTCCTCGCCGGGCTGAAGGCCGAGGGGTTCGGCTGGCTTTGGGAGAACTGAAACAACCCGCGTTCGCGGTCAACTTGTTCCGGCTCACTCTCTCCCGTAGAGTATCCTTCCGCCCCGATACGAACCCCGAGACGCGCTCGATGGACGCGCCCGTTCGCCGCTCCGTCCTGTTCGTCTGTACCGGGAACACCTGCCGCAGCCCGCTGGCCGAGGCGGTGTGCAGGCGATTGCTCGCCGAGCGACTGAATTGCAAGCCGGGAGATCTGGAAGCCCGCGGGTTTGTCGTCCGAAGTGCGGGCGTGATGGCATACCCCGGCGAAGCGGCGAGCGAGGGGGCGGTCATTGCCGGGGCGGAACTCGGTGCCGACCTGACGGCCCACCGCAGCCGCCCGGTGACCCTCGAACTGCTGGCCAGTGCCACTCACGTCATCGCCATGACCGACGGGCATGTGGCGGCGTTAGCGGCTCGATTCCCGACCGTCGGCCCGCCGCCGGTGACGCTGGCCGTCGGGTCCGACATCCCCGACCCGATCGGCGGGGAACTGGATGAATACCGGGCGTGCGCCCGTGCGATTGCGGGTCCATTGGAACGGTTCATCAACGGGTGGCTGAGGACATGAAAATCGCCGTCGGCAACGACCACCGCGGGGTGGCTGCCAAATACCGGTTGCAAGACTTGTTGGCCAACCTCGGGCACGAGGTGGTGGACTTGGGCGCGCAAGCGGCCTCCAGTTCGGACTACCCGGACTACGCCCTGCCGGTGGCGGAGGCGGTGGCCGGCGGGGCGGCCGACCGCGGCATTCTGGTGTGTGCCACGGGCCACGGCATGTGCATCGCGGCGAACAAGGTGGTGGGCGTGCGGGCGGTCAACTGCCGGGACGCGGTGGACGCCGAACTGAGCCGCCTGCACAACGACGCCAACGTGCTGTGCATGTCGGCCGACCTGGTGGGTGAGGAGGCGATGTCGCGGATGATCCGCGTGTGGCTGGACGCACCGTTCGAGGGCGGGCGGCACGCCCGTCGGCTGGAGAAGATCAGCAAGTACGAACGGGCGAAGGCCTGACAGGGTGCCTACGCCGCCTTCGTGCATCAAGTGCAGCACGGCGTTGTGGATCGCCGCCGGCACTTGGCCGATCCGCCCTTCCGCACCCGGCCTGCACCTCGCCCAACGTCTCGTTCCGCACAGAGTGCAGTCCGTTCTCGTTCCCCCAGTGCGCCCGGATCCACTTCAGGAAGTCGAACGCGCTCGCCTCGTGGCGTGCCAAGCTGGACAGGTTGTAGTCCACACGCCGCGTCGTCTTGTCCTTCGCCGTCCGCAACCGCTCCACACGGATCACTTGCTCCGCGCGCGAGAACCCGTTCGCCCGCAACCAGCACTTCCGCAAGTTGCACCTGTGCGCCGTGCGGACCTCCACCCGGCCGTGCCCCGGACTCGCCGTCCGCGCCACCGACACGTCCTGGTCCCGCGTCACCGGCGGGGGAAAAGGCCCGACCGGGTCGAGCAATTCCAGTCGGAGTAGAGGTGCCACGAGCTGGTGGGGAGCATGAGCGGGGTGGGCCAGTGTTGGGATAACGCCGTGATCGAGAGTACCTTCGGTCGGATGAAAGTGGAGCTGGTTCACGGCGAGCAGTACACGACTCGGGACGAGGCGAAGGCATCGATCTTCGAGTCCA
>JANNDF010000486.1:0-1238 GCA_031387445.1 Planctomycetia bacterium | reverse complement strand
TGTTGCGACTGTTGCGCCTGCTGGTACTCGGCCAGTTCGGCCAGGATCCGCTGGGCGGTCTCGTTCTGCGGGTCTTTTTGCAGGGCGACCTGAAGCTGCTTTTGCCCTTCCGGCACGCGGCCGCTGTCGATCAGCATCCGCCCCAAGTACATGCGGGCCTCGCCCTCGTTCATCACCATCATCAGGCTCTCGAACGCCTCGTCCCACCGCTCCGCCCGCGCCAGCACGCTCCCATACGCCTTGCGGAAGGTGCGGTTCTCGGGGTCGAGGGCGAGGGCCATCTCGCACGCCTTGCACGCCCCGGCCCAGTCCTCGAACCGCACATGCGTCCGCATCAGGGCGAACAACACCTCTTTATCCCGCGGGTGGTGCTTGAGCGCCTCGGCGTAGGTGGCGGTGGCGCGGTCGCGGTCGCCGGCCCAGGTGTACAGTTTGGCCAGGCCGAGCAGCGCGCCCTTGTTCTTCGGGTCTTTGCTCAGGGCGAGTTGGAACCGCTGGCGGGCCACGTCGATGATGCGGTCGCGGTCGGTGCCGGTACGGGACTCGTCGAACGCCGCTTCCAACTCCACGTCGGCGATGGCGATGTCCGTCTCGGGCTTGAAGGGCTGGCCCTTCTTCCGGGCCGGCTGCGGGGATGCGGTCGGCGTCTCGGTCGGGCGGAAGTTGGTGGCGGCCGGCTTGGGCTGTCGCCAGCCGGCTTGTAAGAGGCCGCCGGACTGCTGCGCGCCGGGTGCCGCAGGCAAATCGGGGTTCGACGGCGGGGCGTTGTTCCCCTGGAACAGTTTGCACCCAACCGCCGGAAGGGTGATGGCCAACAGCCCGCCGGTCAGCCAGAGTCGCAGCCGCCCGTCCATGGGTCGCTCCGATGTGTGTTCGACGCCGACCCATGCCACCCAGCTTCACCGCTCAAGTGAACTCGGCGATGAAGCTGCCGGCGGCCTCGGCCATCAGGTCTTTCGTTAAATGCACAGGTTGCCGTCTGTATCGACAAATGGACTGCACCGTTTCCAACAAATCCCGGCAGTCGGACGCCCGCGGCACGCGACCGCGGTTGTAGTACCGCTCGTACAGGTAGTCCACCGCCTCCACGTTGAAGGTCATGTCGAGCCGTTTGCACACCGAAGCGAAGATCTTCTCGTACACGTCCCGTTGCGGGGCCAGGATGCCCACCTTGTGCCGAATCCGCCGCAAGAAGGCGTCGTCCACGAGGGCTTTCGGGTCCAGGTTGGTGCTGAAGA
>JANNDF010000483.1:0-2043 GCA_031387445.1 Planctomycetia bacterium | reverse complement strand
CAGCCCAGGGCGAGCGAGCGGAGCGAGCGACGCCCTGGGCCCACGGGTAACAAGGTTTCGACCCTGAAGGGGTCGTTCAGGCCGACGGTGAACGACCCCTTCAGGGTCGTGGGAACACTCCTCGCGGACCCAGGGCGTCGCTCGCCTGCGGCTCGCTTGCCCTGGGCTGAGGGAACCACCCCTTCGGGGTGGTCGGTGGTTGCGTCGAAGAGGTGGTACGAGTGGCGACGGTGTCAGACTCCTTCGTAACGTCGAGAGATTTCGTGGACGCCACCCCGCCGCCCGCCGCCGAGCCGGAACCGCACCCGCAACCCCTCCCGCTGCCCCCGCCCGCCGCTGACACCCCCCTGCCCCTCCCCGCTGATTCCACGCCCGCCCCCGCCTCGGACGACGACTACCCGCCCATCGGGTTCACCCTCCGCCGCCTGTGCCACATCCTCGTCCTGCTCTTCTGCCTGCTGCTGGTCGTCCGCACCACGTTCGTCGAGCCGTTCGGCGTCACCACCGGCAGCATGGCCCAGACGGTGCAGGGCAACCGCCGCGAGAAGCCGTGCCCGCAGTGCGGTCATGCGGTGTGCGTCGGCACCCCCGACGAGTACGGCGACTTCGACCCGCAGAACGGCGTGACGTGCCCGAACTGCGGGTTCGGCCCGCTCGACCTCCGCAACGAGGACGAGACGTTCGGCGACCGCCTGCTCGTAGACAAACTGGTGTTCCGCCTCCGCCCGCCGCGGCGGTGGGAGGTGGCCGTGTTCCGCTGCCCCGATCCGAAGGAGCGGAGGAAGTTGATCGAGCAGTTCACCCCGCTCGACGCCCACCTGCCGGTGTACGAGGACCGCGTGCCGTGCGAGAACCGCACCTACGTGAAGCGGGTGGTCGGGCTGCCGAACGAGCGGATTCGCATCTGGGACGGCGACGTGTACGCCGACGGGCAGATTCAGCGGAAGGACTTGTTGACCGTGCGGGAGGTCCGCATCCCGGTGTTCCGCATGGACGCCAGCCCGACGGCGAAGGGGTGGGCCGAGCGGTGGGAGGTCGGCCCGCCAGCCGCCCCCGCGCTACCGAACGTCGTTCCGCCGAAGCTGCCCGCCGTCGGCGACGTGGTGCAGGGCACGGCGCTCGAACTCGACGCCACCGCCACCCCCTTCGGCCTCACCTACCGCCACCGGCGACTCGGCACTCAGACCGACGACATTATCGCCGACGGGCTGGGGTACAACGGCCGCGGGAGCGACTTCGCGGCGGAGGAGAAGCGGAAGGACTTCGCCGTTCACGACTTCGTGGTCGAGTGCGAGGTGGAGGTGGTGAGCGGGGAGAAGGGGGCGTTCGCGGTGCGGCTGGGCGACGGGGCGGACACCGTCAGCGTTCACCTGCCCATTCACGCGGACACGACCGGCGGCACGGCGCTGCTGGCCCACGACCGTGGCGGGGCCGAACGTCCGTTCGATGCCCCCTTCGCCCTGGTGCCGGGCAAACGGTATACGCTCGAATTCGCCTTCATTGACCGCCGCGTGTTCATGGCCATCGACGGCAAGCCGGTCGCCGCCCCGCTCGACCTGCCCCCGATGCCGCCGGCAAAGAACACGACCGACCCGGCCGGCAAGCGGAACGGTGTCGATCGCCCGGTGCAACTCGGCTGCCGCGGCGGGCATGTCGTCGTCCGCCATTTCACCATCTGGCGGGACATCCACTACCGCGACGGGACGGCGAAACACGCGGTGAAAAGCGAATGCCGGCTGGGAGCCGACGAATACTTCATGCTCGGGGACAACTCGGCCAACTCGGGCGACAGCCGCGAGTGGGCCACCCCCGGCGTGCCGGAACGGGACTTTCTCGGTAAACCGTTCCTGTTGCATCAGCCGCTCAAGCGGGCCAACCCGCCGGCGTTCGGGCTGAGGCAGGTGGTGGACTGGGAGCGATTTCGGCTGTTGAGGTAATACGGGTGAACCCCGGCAGTCTTGCCGGGGGTTTCACCGCCTGGAACCGCCCGCGTGAGCGGGCTGGGTGAGCCACCCGGCCGTCTGACGCCGGCGGTTCCAGGAG
>JANNDF010000451.1:0-3115 GCA_031387445.1 Planctomycetia bacterium | reverse complement strand
CTGGCCGCTGGCCGGCGGACTGCTGCGCCTCGGCAGACGCGGACGGGTTGTTCTGCCGCAGCTTTTCACCCGCCCCTTGCAGGTCTTCCTTCAAGCCCTGGTTGCCTGCGTCCTTGACCGCGGTGCGGAGGGCCTCCCCTTCGGCCTTTGCCTTTGCCGCTTCCGCCGCCAGATCGGCCGCTTCACCTGCCAGTTTCTCGCTCCTGGCTGTGGCGGCATTGGCCGCGGGCGAGCCGGGTGGCTGCTTGGCGGCCTCGGCCTTGGCCGCGTTTGCGTCGGCCCCCTTCGCCGTCGCCTTCGCACTCAGATCGGCCGCCTTTGACTCTTTCTCGTCGGCCAACCGCTGGGCTTTCTGAATGGTGGCATCGGCGCGAGCGGACAGTTGCTCGAACTGCTCCGCGGCTTTGTCCAGCTCGGCCTTCTCCTTCGGCGACAGTTGGTTCGCCGGCTTGCCCGGTTCCACCTTTTCCGCCGCCTCCTTGCCCTTATCGCCGGCTTTGCCGAGCAGTTCCTGAATGGCCCGCGCCTCAGCCTTCACCTCCCCTGCCCCGCCCCACTGCTCGAGCAGTTTCAGCATGGAGTCGAGGTTGGCTTCCGCCGACTTCTGACGACCGACCGCCTTCCGCAAGTCGTCGGCCGCTTTCTTCGCATCCGGGTTCGGCTTGTCGGCCTCCTGTTTGGCCGACGCGATGAGTGGTTCGACCGGGTCGAGGTCGCGCTCCGCGAGCCGGGTGAGGTCGGCGGCGAGCGTTTCCACCCGCTCGGTGGTGGTGGACCGGGGCACGTCGTTCGCCCGAATCGTCTGCCGGAGCAACTCGGCGTCTTGCTGCAACCCGCCGGACGGGTCGGTCACTTCCGCCCGCAACGCCCGCTGTTCCCGCTCGGCCGGGATGAGCTTGTTCGCCTCTTCGGGAGTCAGTTTGCCTTCGGCCGCCGACTTCTGAACGCCCTCGGTGCGCTCCCGCACGTTCCGCTGTTGCTCCCGCATTTGCAACAGCTTCGGCCGCAACCTGGCCAGTTCCTGTTGAAGGATCGTGTCGAGTGCCGGACGGCTGACCACCAGTATGGTCACCTCTTCGAAACTGCGGCCCGGCTCTTTCAGCACGCTCACGTCGTCGTAGTCGGTCGCCGTGGCCCGCAGGGTGATCCGGTCACCGTCGGTCGGGCGGCTGCCGTCCGGCTTGACGAACGCACTGACCGGAAGGGTGACGGTCGCCTCGGCCGACTGTTGTTTGGAGTGGGTGACCGCGGCCGCGTGTCCGGTCAACCCGGCGAGCGGGTCGCCCAGGCCATCGAGGTTCACAAGCGGCAGCGATCGGAGCGGTGCCTCCGGGCCGCCGACGCGGTACTCGACGGCCATGCCTTTCAGGGCGAAGCGGCGGTCGGTGGCGGAGGAGTGAATGGTGGTGCTGGCGGTGGGCAGCAGGACGAGTGGGTCCTTTCCGACCGCCGGGCGATCCAGGCGCACCACGGGGGGTGGGTCGGACTGGATGCGGAAGTCGAGCAGGCGGGTGCCACTCAACCCGGTGTCGTCGGTGAACCGGAGCAGGTACGGCCCGGACACCCGCGGGATGAAGTCGGCCGACAGGCGGGTGCCGTCGGTGACTGACACCGGGATGTCACTGTGAGCGAGGTCGGCGAGTGGCTGAATGGCGGCCGCGGCAAACGGGTTCATGGCGGCAGTCGGTGCAACCGCCGACGCCAACAGCGGGTCGCGGACGTTGCCCTGCGGAATGAGCAGGGCGGACACCACCGGGCGGTCGGTGGCGGCGGTCAGTCGCAACCGCGTGCCGTGGACGGCTTCAAGCGCACCGGCCCCATCGGGCAGTTGCACGGCCGGTTCGTCGGTGTACATCGGGTAGGTGGCGTGCATCTGCGGCGACGGGCGGCCATCGAGGGGCACCAACCTTGGCGGCGGGGCGAGGGTGACGGTGTGCCACGGCGTCGCGGCGTCGTTCGCACGCAGTTGAAACTGGAAACTGGTCGGAACGCGGTGTGCTTCGAGAGTCACCCGCAGGTTCACCGCCTTTCGCGTCGGCTCGCCCGGTTCGATCTCGACGAACTCCTCGTAGCGGTTGCCGTTCTCCAGTCGAACGGCCACCGTCGCACCGTCCGGAATCACACCCTTCACGGTGAACTCGAGGTCGAACGGGTCGCCGAGCGCCGCCCGCGCCGGGAACTGCTTCGGACTGGTGACCTGAATGACCGTCTTCGTCGGCCACGGGTGCTCGCCGAACGGGTCGGCGAGGCGAATCAGGGCGTGGCCCGCGTGCGCCGGCTTCCACACGACCAACCCGCCCGTGACGAACACGATCACCGCCGCCATCCAGAACCGCTGCCACGCCACACCCGTCGGCACCAGCCGCGAAGTGTCGCACTTCTCGAGTGCCCGCTGGGCACGCACGACGGCGATCCGCTGGAAGCGGGCCGAGGTGTTGCCGGTGTCAGTCGCGGTCAAGAAGTCGATGGCACTGGCGAGGCTGTCGTTCAGCTTGGGGTAACGCGACTCAAGCAAATGGGCGACGGCGAGCGGCCGCACCGGCTCGCGGAGCGGCCGCCACACGAGCCGAAGCGTCAACACCCCTGCCGCTGCGAGCGTGGCGACCAGCACCAGCGCGCGAAGGATGGCGGATAACCCAAACGTGGAATCGAGAACACACCCGAGGAGTGCCCCCCCGACCACCACAACCACCACCGCGAACGCGCCGGCGAGGACGAGTGCGGATTTGCGTGCGAGGCCGAGGTCGGCCAGACGGGTGGGGAGGGATGAGCGTTCGGCCAACGGGCGGAGAACGATCGGCATGGCAACTCCGATCCGCGGTGAGACTGAAGTTGATGATACCGCCGGAAGTGGCCGCGGACAAACGAGTTGACACGCAGGCGTTACGCAGGCCGCGGCGAGGGGCTGCCGTCAGACTGCTGATTCGGTGAGCCGCGGGTGATTCCAGCGACCTGACGACCGCCGCTCGCCAGTCACTTGCCCTTCACAACCGGTGGTGGCAACGGCGGCGCACCGTGGCTGAGCGGGACCGGACCTTGCGGGAGCGGCACTTGTGACTTCCGTAGGTACAGTTCGAACACCACCCCGCCGGCGATGATGGCCAGGCTGATCCAC
>JANNDF010000405.1:0-5883 GCA_031387445.1 Planctomycetia bacterium | reverse complement strand
GTCCGTAGCCCAGGGCGGAAGCCCTGGGTTCCGATGTCACCCCTTCTTCCGCCGGTTCACCGCGGCCCGGTCCATCTCCCGCTTCGCCTCTTTCGTCTTCAGCGTGTCCCGCTTGTCGTGCGTCTGCTTCCCCTTCGCCACCGCGATCTCCACCTTCGCCCGGCCGTCCTTGAAGTACAGCCGGAGCGGGACGAGCGTGAACCCCTGCTGACTCGCCTTGCCGACCAGCTTCACGATCTCCCGTTTGTGCGCCAACAGCTTGCGGGTCCGCTTCGGCGTGTGGTTCATCCGGTTGCCGGCGGTGTACTCGGGGATCTCGCACCCGATCAGCCACAGCTCGTCTTTTTCAACCTTGGCGTAGGCGTCGTCGAGCATGGCGTGACCGTCGCGCAGCGACTTCACTTCCGTGCCGACTAGCACCAGCCCGCACTCGAGCGTGTCGTGGATGGCGTACTCGTGCGCCGCCCGGCGGTTGCGGCACACCACCTCGATGGTCGGCTCGTCCGACTTGGCGTCTTTCTTCTTGACGGGCTGCTTGCTCATGGTGGAATGGTATCCCGGACGGCAAACTTTCGGCTACTTCGGCCGGTCGGCGTCCGAATACCTCGCCTTCGAGCCTGACCCGCCGCACCCCGCCAGCAGACCGAGCGACAACACGGCGACGACAATCAATCCGACGATTCGGCGCATGACGGACACCCGCACGAGGAGCGAAACGGCCTGTGGAAAAGCATACGAGCCGACCGGGGTTACCGGTCGGCTCGCAGTTCGTGCGA
Organism: Planctomycetia bacterium; assembly: GCA_031387445.1. Lineage (GTDB taxonomy): Bacteria > Planctomycetota > Planctomycetia > Gemmatales > Gemmataceae > JALHQU01. The sequence continues at coordinate 5,107 of JANNDF010000405.1, read as the reverse complement.
CACGAAGTTACTTGGTCGGGGTGCTGCCGGTCGGGGCGGCGCCACCGGTCGGCTTGGTGCCGCCGGAGGTCGGCGCGGGGCCGCAGCCGATCACGGTGGCGGCGAATACGGCGACGGCGACGAGCAGAACGAACTTCTTCATTGGGACTCCAGCGTTGGGTGTTCCTCACCCGTCAATTCAGGGGGCAAGGAATCGGTGGAAACGGTTCCGCGGGGTGGTCCGCACCCCGCGGAGATGGTTTGAGGACGACAGACCCGATCCGGTGCACTCGGTTAAGACGGATCGAACCCGCGTCTTCCCTCACATGATCCCGTCGTCCGCCGAATATTCCCGAGAAATTTCCGAATCCGGTTCGGCGAATCGCTAAACGAGTGACGGTGGCCGTTCGCGGCCTCGGCGGGGAATATTCCGCCGGCATTTGGCTCTAGTCTTTGTGGGGAGGCGGTGAGGCATGAGTTCGCCGAGCGTGCGGGAACTGATCGACCTGCACTACGCCTCCCTCTATCGGTACGCGGTGCGGCTGTCCGGGTCGGCGGCCGACGCCGAAGATTTGACCCAGGAGACGTTCGGCAAGGCGCTCACCCGGCTGCCCCAGTTGCGGGATGCCGATCGCGCTAAGCCGTGGCTGTTTCGAATTTTGCGGAACGAGTACCTGCACCGCAAGCGGGACGAACGGCGTGCCAAGGTGATCCCCTTGAACGCAGTCGGCGACCAGGCCGAACCGCCGACCGAGTCGGGGTTCGAGGTCGATCAGCAAGAGTTGCAGGTGGCGCTCTCTGAACTGGATGAGACGTTCCGCACGCCGTTGATCTTGTTCTACTTCGAGGATTTCAGTTATCGAGACATCGCCGATCAGATGGACCTGCCGATCGGAACGGTGATGTCGCGGCTGGCCCGAGCGAAAGCGTACCTGCGGGCGAATTTGCTCCGCCCGTCCGCCTCCGCCAACGGCCGACGCCCCACGGAGGGCGACTGACATGAATTGCCAATTGTCTCAACTGTTGCTCGCCTTCCGGCCGAACGAGCTGGCCGCGGACGACCGCGCGGCCCTCGACGCTCACCTCCGCGCCTGCCCGACGTGCGCCGCGCTGGCGAACACGACCGCTGCCACCGACAACGCCATCCGCAAGGCGATGCTCGCCGTGCCGGTGCCCGACGGGTTGCGGGCGAAGTTACACTCCGCCATGTCCGACACACAACGAGTGGCGTGGCGTGGGAAGGCCAGGTTGTGGGGGACGGGGCTGGCCGCCACGGTCGCCGTCGGCCTGATCGCGTGGGGCGTCTTCGAGACCACCAAGCCGACCCTCACGTCCGAACTGGCCAGCAACCTGCTGGAAAATGAGCGGCTGACCAAAGAGCAATCGGTGAACGCCTGGCTGAAGTCCAAGGGGTTGCCAGCCGAGTTGCCTGAGCCGTTCGAGTACGGCACCCACGCCGTCCACGGCACCGGGCCACTCGGCACGCTGAACGTGCCGTTCGTGCTGTTCCAGACCGACCGCGGGCAGTGCCGGGTGTACATTCTGAAGGAGGATGCCGTCCGCACCCCGCCGGGCGGGTGGAAGGATGCGTTCGGCAGCGAGTACAATATCAAGGTGGTCGAGCGGGGCGGGTATGTGTACCTCATCGCCGTCAGCAGCACCACCACACTCGAAGCGTTCCTGAAGGCCGCCGCCCCCGTGGCGTGAGCCGGTTCACCTTTCCCGTTGCACGTCTGCCGTCACGTTCGCATAATTCCCTCACACCCCGACCCGGACGTTCGGGATTGACACCTCCGTCGTGGGCCACCGGCGAACCCGCGGCGGCGGCCGTGGACCGACCGTACCCATTCGCCAATAAATACAGCCGAACTCCCGTTGACCCGACCCGCTTCGGCGGATGACTTGTGCGCCGGCGGACCCCCCGCCGCCACCCCGGAGACCGACACCCGCGGCGGACGACCGCCGCACCCTCTCCGACCTCGGACAACGGGCCTCCGGCAGGAGTAGCTCGACCGTGGAGCCATACATCTACTACACACTCGGGGCGCTACTACTAGCGCTCCTGGTGATGGCCGGCATCGGCCTCGTGCTGATGCTGAAAGTGCTGAAGAACCGGCCGGCCGCCCCCCAGGCGCTGGCCGCCACCCCGATGGCGGTGGCCGATCCGGAGGTGATGAGGCGCGCCGCCGCCGACGCCGAGAAGGTCGCCGAACAGGCCCAGCGAGACGCCGAGCGCATGGCCGAGCAGGGCCGCCGCGACGCCGAGCGGCTGGTGGATCAAGGCAAACGAGACGCCGAGCGGCTGGCCGAGCAAGCGAAGCGGGACGCCGAGCGGGTGGTGAAGGAGGGCGAACTGAAGGCGAAGGACGAGAGCCTCCGACGCCGGGAGGAGGTGAACCGCGAGTTGGAGAAGACGCGGACCGAACTGAGGGAGCTGGAACGCCGGCTGGAAAAGCGGGAGGACGCGGTGGCGGCCGAGCTGAAGGCGGTGACGGAGAGGATGGCCCAACTGGACGCCGCCCAGAAGAAAGCGACCGAGCAGCGGGAGGTTCTGGAGAGGAAGGCGAAGGACCTCGACGGCGTGCTCGAGAAGCAGACGGCCGCCCTGCACACCATTACCGGGCTGAGCCGGACCGACGCCCAGGCGATGCTGCTCGAACGCCTTGAGAAAGACTTGTCCGAAGAGGTGGCCACCCGCATCCGCCGGGCGACCGAACTGTACACCCAACAGGCCGAGACGAAAGCCCGCGAGATCCTCGCCACCGCCGTACAGCGGTACGCCTCCGCGCACACCGCCGACGCCACCGTGTCCACTGTGGACATCCCGTCGGACGACATGAAGGGGCGGATCATCGGGCGGGAAGGCCGCAACATCCGCACCTTCGAGAAGGCCACTGGGGTGGACGTGATCGTGGACGACACGCCCGGCGTGGTGGTGGTGTCGGCGTTCGACAACGTCCGCCGCGAGATCGCCCGCCTCAGCCTGGCCAAGCTCATCCAGGACGGCCGTATCCACCCCACCCGCATCGAAGAGGTGGTGGCCGAAACGCAACTGGAGATGGACGCCACCATCCTGGAAATCGGCCGCAAGGCGTGTGACGAGGTGGACATCCCGCCCCCGCACGAGAAGATTCTGCAACTCCTCGGCCGGCTCCAGTTCCGCACGTCGTACAGCCAGAACGTGCTCCGCCACAGCATCGAGGTGAGCCACCTGTGCGGCATGATGGCCTCCGAGTTGGGGCTGAACGCCCAGCTCGCCCGGCGGTGCGGGCTGTTGCACGACGTGGGCAAGGCGGCGGATCACGAGATGGAGGGCGGGCACCCGAAGGTGGGGGCGGAACTGGCCAAGCGGTACGGCGAGACGAACCCGGACGTGCTGCACGCCATCATCGGCCACCACGACGACATCACCGTCGATCACATCTACACCGTGCTGGTGGCGGCCTCGGACGCCATCAGTGCCAGCCGCCCCGGTGCCCGCCGCGAGACGTTGGAGAAGTATGTCAAGCGGATGGAAGCACTGGAAGCGGTGGCGTGCGGGTTCCCGGAGGTGGAGAACGCCTTCGCCATCCAGGCCGGCCGCGAACTGCGGGTGATCGCCAACGCCCACCGCACGACCGACGCCGACGCGCTGCGGGTGTGCCGCGACATCGCCCGCGCCATCGAGCAGCAGCTCGACTACCCCGGCGAGATCAAGGTGACGGTCATCCGCGAGACGCGGATGACCGAGCTGGCCAAGTGAGCCGATGCTGAGCGTGCTGTTCTGGAACCTGAACCGCCGATACCGGGAGGACCGATGTGCCTCGCTGGTCCGGACCCTCGCGCCGACACTTCTCGTGCTGGCCGAGTGTCCTGTCCTGCTGGCGGTCGAGCGTGCTGTCACTGCCCTGGACCCGGCAAACCCCTGGTCACTATTGCCCACCGCGTGCGGTTGCCGGGTACGGGTGCTCTCGAAGTTGCCGATGACTCATTGGCCTGTCGTCGAGTAGCGAAGGCGGTACGCCATCCACCGGCTGGAATTGCCGTCGGCCGAAGAGTTGCTCGTCGTTTCGTTACACCTGCGGAGCAAGCTCACGTCGCCGGAGCCGGAACAAGATGCCGAGTTGCGGAAGTTGGCGGCTCGAATCGTCGCTATGGAACAGACCCGAGGGCACGCGCGCACTCTTTTGATCGGCGATCTGAACGCGCATCCGTTCCAGCCAGGGGTGTATGCGGCGGACGGACTCCACGCCGTCATGACCCGCGAGCAGGCCCGGAAAGGGCAGCGAACAGTCGGGGGTGTGACCTCTCGCTTCTTCTACAACCCGATGTGGCGGTTCTTCGGCGAAACCCCGGCCGGCCCACCGGGAACGTATCACTGGCCGGGGTCTGGGGTGAACGCCAACTTGTACTGGCACATGCTCGATCAGGTGCTGTTGCGGCCTGCACTGCTCCCGCACTTGCCACAAGACGGCGTGCAGATCCTCACCAACGACGGTACGATGTCATTGGCGAGACCAGACCAGAAACCTGACCCGGATGTAGGATCTGACCATTTTCCGATCCTGGTCCGTTTGAACTACCCCGGAGTCTGAGATGAGTACCGCTACCGCGTCAGACCTCTGGCCGGCAGATTTACTACCTGCCGCTGCAGAACCTACACCTGCTGCTATTCTTCGTCGTCAGGGACAGTTACTTGCGGAGAGGACCGGGAACGCCGTCTACGGTGAAGTTCAATCTGAACAGGTGGGTACTCGCCCGAGCAACGAAGGCACAAACGAGTTCCTTCACCGATTCCTGCTGACATCTGGATACGTTCGCTACACCCGCACGATTCTGTTCGTGCGGCACGGATTGCAACCGTACCCCGCCCAGTTCGTCGCGCTCAAGCCCGATGGGTCTGGCGGACACGAGCATACGGCGACTGTGAGCGGTGCCAAAGAACTCGAACAAGTTCTCCGCAACACTTTTGGGCGCGATTCCGTGAAGGAGGTCATCCGTTCGCTTGTAGCACAATCGCGTGACCTCGATGAGGAGTAACCCCCAATGTGGCGCACCGCTATTGCGGCCGATTCCTACCGTACTGCCACCGAAGACCGGGCGGCGGTGTTAGGGTCGTTCGTGGTGGTGGCGGACGGGATGGGCGGGC
>JANNDF010000267.1:0-5935 GCA_031387445.1 Planctomycetia bacterium | reverse complement strand
CTGACGCCCCCCGCTCGCCAATTCGCCTTCCCACCCGCCCCACGGGTGTGGTAAAAATTACAACCTCGCACCACGGGCCACGGACGGACCCATGCACTTCCTGCTGATTGGCTACATGTTCCTGTTCATCGACCGGCCGTTCGAGGTCTGGCCGTGGCTGGGCGAACCGCTCGTCGGCGACCTCCGGTTCGAGCGGATTTACATGCTCTGCACCATCGGCGTGTGGCTGCTCTACCCGAACAAGAAGTGGCTGCCGAACCCGCAGCACTGGGCCTACGCCGCGTTCGCCGCGGCCGTGCTGGCCGCGTGGGGCATGAGCCAGTGGATGGACCAGACGCAGCCGAAGGTGGAAGACTGGTTCAAAATCGTCGTGTTTTACGTGCTGCTCGTCACCACCGTCCACGACGAGAAAAGCCTGAAGAAGATGGTCGTCGGGTTCATGATGGTGATGTCGCTCTACCTGCTGCACTCGCTGCGGGAGTACATGGGCGGGAAGTTCACCTACCGCATGGGCATCAGCCGGATGGTGGGCGTGGACACGTCGCTCGGCGACCCGAACAGCTTCGGGGCGAGCATCATCTACGCGCTGCCGATTGTGGTGGCGGTGTGGAAGAGCGGCCTCGGCGGGAAGTGGGCGAAGTGGGCGCTGGCCGGGTACGTGGGGTTGAGTGGGCTGTGCATCGTGCTGACGGGGTCGCGGGGGTCGCTCATCGGCCTGGGCGTGTGGGCGGTCATCATGATGATGAGCCACCGCAAGCGGTGGGTCTGGCTGGCGCTCGCGCTGGCGGCGGCACCCGTCGCGTTCGTGGCCATGCCGGGCGAGTTGCAGAACCGCTTCGAGACCATCGTGAACCCCGACGTGGGACCGGAGAACGCCAAAGTGTCCGGGGAAGGGCGGTGGCACGGGTTCGTGATGGGGATGCAACTCTGGATGGACCACCCGCTGGCGGGTGTGGGGCCGGGGGCGTGGAAGCAGGCGACCGGACAGGAGATCGAGTCGCACAGCCTGTACGGGCAACTCGGCGGCGAACTCGGCACGGCCGGCGTGACGGCGTTCCTGGGTATCATCGGCTGCTTCGCATGGAACTGGTGGACGAGCCGCAAGCTGTTGAAGGTTCACCCGCCCGGCGATCGCGACCTGACTGCGTACCTGCCCGGTGCGGTGGCGATGACCGTGTTCCTGCTGCTGTTCATGGGCATGTTCGGGCACAACTTGTTCCGGTTCACGTGGCTGTGGTACGGCGGCTTCCTGGTCATTGCCCGGCACTGCTTGATTCAGCGTGCCCAGGAGGCAGAGGACAACCCGCCGGCGGTCGCAGAGGAGCAGGCGGAAGAAGAAGCGGAGGAACCGACGGCGGTGCCCGCCGGGTGGGTGTGGCACGCCCGTCATTAGGCGAGCGGCCCGCGTGAGCGGGCTGGTGTGAACAGAACCAGGGGGCTGACGCCCCCCGCTCGCCAAGCCAAGCTGACCTATCCGCTTGCTTCTGACCCAATCCGCCGCGACAATACCCCCGTCTCACTTCCGCGGGGGTAGTTGTGCGCGGGGCGTTCGCCGTCATCGCCGGCGTGTGCGTGGTCGCGGCGTCTGGGCCGGCCGCCGACCCGGTGCCGACCGCCGCGCTCGTCAAGCGGCTGATCGCCTCGTTGCAAGACCCCGACCCGGACGTGCGGCAGAATTTAGCCTCCGCGCTGGCAAAGATCGGGCCGGCCGCCGTCGAACCATTAACAGCCGCGTTGTCGGACGACTCGGCCGAGCGGCGGGCCGGTGCCGCCTACGCCCTCGGGCAGATCGGCGGGCCGGCGAAGTCCGCACTGCCGAAGTTGCTCGACGCCCTGGACGACAAAGACCTGGACGTGCGGCGGCAAGCGTCTTACGCCATCAGCCGGCTGGTGCCCAGCGGCACCGTGAAACCGCCAGCCCCACCGACCGGAGGGAAATAGCGTGACCCGATTCGCTCGCCGGTGGGTGGGTGTGCTGCTTTTGGTCGCAGCGCCGGCCGTCTTCGGCCAGACCGCCCGGAGAATCGTCCCGGAGGATCAGCCGAACGCCGAGACGCTCAAGCGGCTCGCCCAGCAACTCCAGGGCGGCAACGGACAGTTACCCAACGACATCGACCCGGAATTGCTCAAGCTGGCCGCCAAGTATCTGGAGAAAAACCCCGAACTGCTCAAAGATCCGAAGTTTCAGGAACAAGTGAAGCAGTGGCAGCAGCAGGCGAAGAACGACCCGAACGGGTTCGCACAGCAGCTCAAGCAGCAGAACCCGAACCTGTCGCAGGACCAGATCGACAACCTGAAGAAGCAGTTCCAGCAGTCGAACCCGAACGGCTTCCAGCCGCCAAAGTTCGACCCGCCGCCGAACATCACCCCGCCCATGCCGCCGATCAATCCGCCGGACCCCATCCGCCCGCGGCCGCCCGAGAACGTCGGACCGCAACCCTTACCACCGACGCCGCTGCCGGGTCAACAGCCGAACCCGTTCAACCCGAACGGACAGCCGCCGAACCCGCAATCCCAGCAATGGCAACCGCCCGAGGACAAAGCCCAGGCGAAGGCGGAGTATCAGCAGGTGGTCGGCCTGTGGGAGAACAACTTCGGCTCCATCGACAACACGCCGGCGCTCAAGCAGTCGCTCGTGGACATGTTCAGCGGGGAAGGGAAAGGTCCAGACGGGAACGGTAACAACCCGTTGAACAACGGCGGGAAAGGGAACGCGCCGAGCAAGCCGTGGGGGGACGGCGGCAACGGGTCGAACGGCCAGCAGAGCGGGTTCGTGAACTGGCTGAAGAACTCCGGTTCCGGCGGCACGCCGAACTGGTGGAAGAACATGACCAACTGGAATCAGAACACCTCGCCCCCGCCGAACATGGGATCGGGGTGGAAGCCGCCGCAAACCAGTGGTGGCGGTGGGTTCGGGAGTGGTGGCGGCGCTGGCGGGTTCGACCTGTCATCCGGCGCGTGGCCCGTCGTCATCTTCGTGGCGGTGCTGGTGATCGCCGTCGGCGGGTTCATGCTGTGGCGATACTGGCCGCAGATTCAGGCACGCATGGACGGGCCGAAGCCGGTCGGCGGGCTGGGGGCGTGGACCATCGACCCGCGGAACGTGAAAGACCGCGAGACCCTGGTGAAGGCCTTCGACTACCTATCGGTGCTCATCTGCGGGGACGGCGCCCGCGTGTGGAACCACATGACCATCGCCGACGCCTTCCGCGAGAACGTGCCCGGTGCGGCCCCGTTCGCGGACCCGCTCGCCCGCCTGTACGCCCTCGCCCGGTACTCGCCCGCGAATGAGCCGATCAGCCCGGCCGACATCGCCGAGGCCCGCGGCTACCTGTGCCGGCTGGCGGAGGTGCAAGCGTGAGACTCGCACTCTCGCTGATCGCCGTTCTGTTCGCCGTGGCGGTGGCCCACGCTCAATCCCAGCGGCCGCCTTCGCTCCCGCCGAATGACAACCAGACACAACTGTTCCGCGGGCTGCTGCACTTCCACAACATCCAGCCGGAGGCGGTCGAGAACATCCGCGAAGGGTACGACTATTCCAAGCTGATCGTGGTGGTGTACGGCGACCCGCGAAGCCAGAAGGTGGTGAACATCTGCCGATCCGCCCTGGCCCAGGGGGGTGCCGTGCTGATTGCCGCCGACACCGAGGTGGCGGTCAGCGGATACCTGCCGCGCGGCGGCCCGGTGAGTGTCACCAGCACGCGCGTGTTTCAAAACGACCCCATAGAGTACGACGGCAACGACCCGAATCGACCATACGTCCGGGGGTCGGCGGTCAACGGCTCGAGTCCGTTCACAGACCTCGCGCGGGTGGCGACTAACGGCGCGACGTGCGTCGTGAAGACCGGGCAACCGGCGGGCCTCCCCCTCGAGGCGGTGGCCGGTTTCGCCCCCGGTGCGGCGTACACGGTGAACGGGCAGGTGATTCAGTTGCCCAAGCCACTCTCGCTGCCGTTTGCCCTCGCCACCACCGACGACCGCCTGCCGGTGCGGTGCATGGTGCTGGCCGACCCGGACGTGTTCTCCAACCGCCTGATTTACACCTCCGGGCGGGAGGAAAGTCCGACCGACAACTTGAAGCTGGCGAACAACACCGTGCTGTGGCTCAAGGGGCGTGGCCGCACCAAGTGCCTGTTCATCGAGAACGGGAACCCGGTGACCAAGTTCGACGAGTTCGAGTTCTCGTCCATCCCCATCGGCCCGCCGATGCCACCGATCCCGCCGATCATCCCACCCAACCTCCTCGACGACCCGGAATTGCAGCGGAAGTTGGCCGACGCCGGCAACAAGGCGATTGACGATGCGGAGCGGAAGGACGCCATGAACCGTGGTATCCTGTCCGCGTTCTACGGGCGGAAGAGTACCGTCATCGCGGTGCTGGCGTGCATCCTGCTCGGCCTGACGTACCTGATCATTCGCCGGCGGGCGGTGGCGAACTGGTATCGCAGGGTGTTCCGCCCGATCCCGCGGGATCCGGCCATGCTCGGCCCGGACGTGCCGGTCGGGAGCATCGAACACCGCCGGCTGGAACTGCTCCGCAGCGCCGACTACGGGCCGGTCCTCCGACCGGTCGTGTGGCAGTTGTTCCAAGATCGCGGGCTGCCGGGCGAATATCCGGGTGATAAACTGCCGCCGTTGGACATCGCCGTCGGCCGCCCGCAGTACCTCCGCGAAGCCATCCACTCCTTGTGGACGGTCGTCCGCTCCGCCGCCCCCGTCGGGTACGGGCGGTGGAAGCAACTGGAACCCCTGCTGGCGGCGGTGCGGGCCGCTGCCGACGACGACCGCTGGCGGTTCGTCGCCCCCTCGCCGCGAGACGCCGCATCATGACGAACGACCGTGCGCTGACCATCGCTTCCCGCATCGCCGCCCCGCCCGACAACGCCCCCGACACGGCTCCGGCCCGCGAACTGGCCGCCACCGCCACCGAACTCTACCAGCAGGTGGCCCGACAGGTGGCCACGGTGGTGGTCGGCGTGGAGGGTGTGACGGAGCAACTGCTCATCGCCCTGCTGGCGTCCGGACACGTGCTGCTGGAAGGCGTGCCGGGGGTGGCCAAGACAACCCTTTCGAAGGTGTTCGCCAAACTGCTCGGGTGCGACTTCCAGCGGGTGCAGTTCACCCCCGACCTGCTGCCGTCCGACGTGACCGGCACCAGCATCCTCGACCGGCAGAAGACCGAGTTCGTGCTGAGAAAGGGGCCGATCTTCTGCCAGGTGCTGCTGGCCGACGAGATCAACCGCGCCCCCGCGAAGACGCAGTCGGCGCTGCTCGAGGCCATGCAGGAGTACCAGGTGACGGTCGACGGCGCGACCATCCCCCTCCCGCGACCGTTCATGGTCATGGCCACCCAGAACCCGGTCGAACAGGAAGGGGTGTACCGCCTGCCCGAAGCCCAACTCGACCGCTTCCTGCTCCGCATCGAGATGGGCTATCCGGGGTTCGAGAACGAGGTGAACATGCTCAAGCTGCACGGCCGGCCGACCGCCGACCCGCAGCCGATGTTCACCCCCGAAATCATCCTCGGGTTGCAGGCCAAGTTGCAGTACGTGTACGGCAAGGAGTCGCTGTACCGATACATCGTCGAACTGGCCGAGGCCACACGCAACCACCAGGACGTGGCGCTCGGCGCCAGCCCGCGGGCGGCGCTCAGCCTGCTGCGGTGCGCGCGGGCGCGGGCGGCACTGCGAGGTCGTCACTACGTCACGCACGAGGACGTGCAAAAGGTGGCGTACGGCGTCCTCGGCCACCGCATCATCATGCGGCCGGAAGCGGCCATCGAAGGCCGCGAGGTGAGCGACGTGGTGAAGGACGTGCTGGCCCAGGTGAAGGTGTTGGAGACGGGTTGAGGTTAGCCGCGAGCCAACGGCGAGCGAGTTCAAGAAGTTTCGGATCGCTGATCTCCAATCACACCAGCGCTCGCCGTTGGCTCGCG
>JANNDF010000266.1:0-11792 GCA_031387445.1 Planctomycetia bacterium | reverse complement strand
CTGACGCCCCCCGCTCGCCTGTCACGGCGCTGTGTAAAACCCCGGCAGCGTCTGCTTCGTGTGTTCGACCACGATGCCCAGTGCGCGGACCAACTCCGGCATCAGGAACAGCCCGCCGAGCAGGGCGACGAACACCTGGAGGGTGAACCCGACCGAGTACACGTTCAGTTGCGGCGCGGCGCGGGTCATGATGGCCAGCGTGACCGACAGCAGGAACAGGCAAAGTGCGAGCGGGCCGGCGAGCAGCAGGCCCATTTCGTAGGAGGTACTCAGGCCGTTCAGCATCGGGCTGGCGTCGGGCAGCATGCTGCCGCCGAGCGGGAGGGTGCCGAACGAGGCGTGCAGGGCGAGCAGCACCAGGTGGTGCCCGTCGGCGACGAGGAAGAGCATGCCGGCGGCCGTCTCGAAGGTGTTCGTCAGCGGGCCGCCGCCGTCGGGGCCGGACGGACTTTGCGCTTGGGCTGCGTTCAGCCCGATTTGCAGGGTGACGAACTCGCCGGCCAGCCGTGCCGGGAGCAGGAACAGGGCGAACGCGAACCCCATGCTGGCGCCGAGCAGCGCCTCGCGGACGAGGGCGAGGGCGTACCGCAGCGGGTGGGCGTCGGCGGCGCGGGTGGCGAAGTCTTGGTCCCAGCCGGGGGCGGCCGCCGACACGTAGAAGACGGTGAGGGCGATGGCGAAGGCGGCCCGCACGGTTCGCGGGGTGCGGGCGGCGAACGGCGGCATGACCGCGACGAACGCGCCGATGCGGGCGAGCAGCAGCCCGGCGTACACGGCGGTGGCGGTCATCGGTGGCCCCCGTCGGCCGCGGCCACCATCATCCGCTGGAAGAAATCGACGGCCAGTTGGAGCGTAAACCCGAGGGTGAACACGATGGCCAGCCCGGCCGCGATGATCCGCGGGACGTAGCTGAGTGTCTGATCCTGAATGCTCGTGACCGTCTGGAAGATGCTCACCACCAGGCCAATGACCAGGCTGACCGCCAGCACCGGCAGCGACACCAGCAGGGCGGTGAGGAACAGTTGCTGGAGCAGGCTGATGACGGTTTCGGTGGTCATGAGTAACTCGCGGCCAGTGTGTACGCGATCAGGTGCCACCCGTCGGCCAGCACGAACAGCAAGATCTTGAACGGGGCGGAGATGGTCACCGGCGGCATCATCACCATGCCCATGCTCGTGAGCGCGCTGCTCACCACCAGGTCCACCATCAGGAACGGCAGGTAGATGCAGAAGCCCATGATGAACGCCGTCTTCAACTCGCTGATGACGAACGCCGGCACCACGGTGAGGAACGGGGCGTCCTCGGCTTTCTCCACCTTCTTGTTGTCCGACAGGTGCAGGAACAGCCCCAGGTCGGCCGCCCGGGTGTGACGGATCATGAACTTCTTCTGGATGTCGGCCGCCTTCTGAATCGCGGTCGGACCGTCCATCTGCTGGTTCAGGTACGGCTGCAGCGCCTCCTGGTCGATCTGGTTGAACGTCGGCTGCATGATGAACGCCGACAGGAACAGCGCCAGCCCGGTGAGCACCTGGTTCGGTGGTACGTTCTGCGTGCCCAACCCCTGCCGCACGAACGACAGGACAATGACCACCCGCGTGTAGCAGGTGAGGGTCATGAGCGCCGCCGGGATGAGGGCCGACAGCCCCAGCGCCAGAGCCAACTGCACCGGCGGCGAGGCGTCTTTCAGGTTGAGCGCGGTGAACAGGTTGTCCATGTCGCCTCCTCCGTGTGCGGTTAGCCGCGAGGTCGGCCGGTAGCGGCACGCTCGTGGCGTTCACCGTCACCGGGCCGATCACCCGCGGCGTCGGGTTGGGGACATCGGCCGGCAGTTCGGTCACCGCCTTCACCCCGCCGGCGTCCACGCCCACCAGCAACCGGCGGTCGGCCACGCGGATCAAGTGAACGACGCACCGGCCATCGACCGGCAGGCTGGCGAGCACTTGCAGGCTGGTCTGCGGGGCGGGTTGGTTCTTGCGGTTCACATACCGTGCGACGCCGATGCACACCACCGCAACCAGCCCGACGCCGGCGGCCATCTTGGCGACGGTCCAGCCGAGGCCGCCGGTGTCGGCGGCTTGCGGGGGCGGGTCGAGCGGCGAGGTGTTTTCGGCGGGGGCTTGCGTGGAGCCGAAGTTGAACAACTTGGGGGCGAACAGCCCGATGCAGACGACCACGAACCCGAGACCGGCGAGCAGTTTGAATCGGAACGACGGAGGGCCGGACGGCTTGTCGGGGGTCATGGTGCGATCCTTCGCGGGATGGAAATGTACTCCGCACCCTCCGGGTGCGGTCGCACCAGCCGCACCCGGAGGGTGCGGTGTACTTTGACTCACGGGGCGGGCTTGCCCGCGCCCGGCGGCGTGAGGTTGAGCGATTCCATGCGGTCGAGTACCGCCTGCGAGGCGGTCGGGTCGGTGAGCGCGGTGAGCACTTTCACCGCCTTCGTCGGCTTCATCAGCGCGATCACCTTCACCGCCGTGTCGGTCTTGCCGCTGTCCGTCCACTGCTGGACGAAGCCGGCGGCCGCCTCCGGCGGCATCTGTTCGAGCAGGCCGGCGATGCGGGTGTGGTTCGCCTTCGCCGCGTCCTCGGACTGCCCCTGTCCCTGTCCCTTCTTGATGTCCGCGGCGGTCTTGGCGGTGCGGTCTTCGACCTGCTTCACCTCGGTCAGTTTCGCGTCGAGTTGGTCTTGCTGGGCCAGCAGCACCTTCATCTCCGCCGCCGCCCGCTTCACCACCTTGTCGTAGTCCTGCATCTGCCCGCTCAGGTCGGCGGCCGCCACCTCCATTTGCAGGCGGCGGTACTCCACCCGGTCGGCGTCCGCCCCGGTGGCCTTCGGGTCGGTCGGCTTCGTCTCGCCCTTGTGCGGGTCGTCGTGCCCTTTCTCGGTGGACTTGCCGTCGCCGTGATCGTCGGCCGGCTTCTTCTTCTTGTCGTCGTGTGCGGCTTCGGTCGGCTTGGTCTGGTTCGTTTGCAGCCACACCGTCAGCCCGGCGGCCACGCCGAACAGGACGATCGACACGAGGGCGATGACGAGGAGGTTCTTCATGGTGCGGTTCGGCGGGTCACGCCGCCTCGAGACGGGTTGCAGCCTGGGCCGCCCGCCAGCGGGTCATGGCCAGTTCGTCCAACCGCTCCGTGTCGGCCGCGGCCACTTCCTGCCGCCACTTCTCCCACTGCTGCCCGCGGAGGGTGCTCAGGGCTTCCACCTCGGTGGCCACCTGCACCCGCTCGCGGCGGGCGGATTCCATCCCCTGTTCGGCGGCCAGCACCTCCTGCTTGGCCGCCGCGATCTGTTTGCCCAACTCTTCAGCCCGGCTGAACGCCGTCGCCCACTCGCCCGCGGCCATCGCGTGCCCCACCCGCCCGGCCATGTGGTCCGAAGCCTTCACCAACTGGTCCGAAAGGGCTGTCACCTTCGCCACTGCGGCGGACACCCGCAACTGGGCCTTCTGGAACTCCAACTCGGCCAGGTTTTCCAGTTGCCGCTTCACCCGTAGCAGCCCGTCCAGGTGGAAGTCGAACTTCTTCACTGCATCCTACCTCGGGGTGACGGCGGGCTTATGGCAATCCGGGGGAGGGGCGTCAAGGCGAACCCTAGGGTGGCCCGCTCTCGCCTAGAGCGGGCCACCCGAATTACACCCACCGGTTGGTCAGTTCGATCAGCCGCCGCCGCGTCTCGCCGTACCCGCTCCGCTCGCCCACGTCCTGCTTCAGGAACTTCTCGATGTCGTCCATCATGTCCACCGCCCGGTCCGTCTTGGTGTTCATCCCCCGCTGGTACATGCCGATGCGGATGAGGTCTTTCACCTGGTCGTAGGTGGACAGGATTTCGCGGAACTTGCGGGCGGCCAGCTTGTGCTCGGTGTCCACCACGTCCGACGCCACCCGGCTGATGCTGCGGGCCACGTCGATGGCCGGGTAGAAGCCGCGTTCGGCGATCTTGCGGTCGAGTACGATGTGCCCGTCCACGAACCCCCGCACCGCGTCCGACACCGGCTCGTCCAGGTCGCCGCCGTCCACCAGCACCGTCAGGAGTGCCGTAATGCCGCCGACCGACGCGTTCCCCAACCGCTCGATGGCCTTCGCCAGTTCCTGGAACACGCTCGGCGTGTACCCGCGGCTGCTGGGCGGTTCGCCCTGGAGCAGCCCCAACTCGCGGCGGGCGATGGCCAACCGCGTCAGGCTGTCAACCATCAGCAGCACGTTCTTGCCGTTGCCGCGGAAGTAGTCGGCGATGGCGATGGCGGATTGCGTCGCCCGCACCCGCATGAGGGGCGTCTGCTCGCAGGTGGCCACCACCACCACGCTGCGGGCCATGCCCTCTTCGCCCAGGCAGTCGTCCAGGAACGGCTTCACCTCACGCCCGCGCTCGCCGATCAGGGCGATCACGTTCACGTCCGACTCGCACCCCTTGGTGATCTCGCCGAGCAGCGTGCTCTTGCCGACGCCCGACCCGGCGAAGATGCCGATCCGCTGCCCGCGGCCGCACGTCAACATGCCGTCGATGGCGCGGACGCCGGTGACGAACGGGGTCTCGATGCGGGCACGGCTCATCGCCGGCGGGGGCGGGCGGTTGACCGACACCGTCTCGCACCCGACGATCGGTCCCTTGCCGTCAATCGGACGGCCGAGGCCGTCGATCACCCGTCCGAGCAGGCTCTCGCCGACCGGCACGCTCAGCCCGCGGCCCTGGCGGATGACCGGCGTGCCAGGGCGGAGGTCGTCCACCGGGTCGTAGGGCACCAGTTGCGACACCGCGTCCTGGAAGCCGATCACCTCGGCCAGCACGGGCGGGCCGTCCTTCGGCATGATCGCCACCTGATCGCCGACCGCCGCCTGGAGGCTGCTCGTTAGCACCCCGCCACAACTTTTCAGCCGCCCGCCGGTGTGGAACAGGGGGGTGCGGAGGATGTCCCGGTTCAGTGCGTCGACGTCAAGCCCCAGCATCGGCCACCCTCCGTAGCAGGTCTTCCCGGATCTGGCCCAACTGCCGCGGCAGGTCCGACAGGCTGACGGACGACTGCCCCTCCACCCGGCACTGGCCGCGGGCGAGGGAGTGGTCGGCGAGCAACCGCGGGTCGGTCGGCCCGCTCAACAGCGGTCGGCCGTCCAGCCGCTTCTCCAGCAGTTCCAGGTCGTGCGGGTTCAGCCGCACGCTCACCACCTCGTCGTCGTGCATCTCGGAGGCCATATCGCGGACCATCTGTTCCAGGTTGAACTTGTCGGTCGCCACCCGCTCGTGCAGCAGTTTGGCGGCGATGCTGACCGCCAGTTCGACCGCCAGCTTGCGGCACTCCGCCATCCGGTCGGCGTGGTCGTCTTGCAGTTGCCCGATGGCACCGGTGAGCGAGTTGAGGACGGCATCGATGGCCCGCCGGTCGGCGGACAGTTGCGCGCCGATCTCCGTCACCCACAGGTCGGTCGGCGGGGCGACGGGGGCGGGCGGAGCAGGGCGGGTGCCGTTCGGGATGTGAACCGGCGTGTCGTACACGTCTGCCGACTGCGGCTGCGCGGCCGGTCGGCGGAGTGGCGGGAGGGGCGTGTGGGTGTCCACCATCACCGCCCCGGCCAGCCGGTCGGCGAACGACACCCTGTATTCACGCGCGGTCGAAAAGTGCGGGGTGGGGCGGGCCATTGTCCGTTCCGGGCGGGACTAAATCGGGGGGCGTTTGTCCTCCGGACTCCTCCGTCAGGCGTCCAGGTCCCCCCACTTATGCTCACGGCGAATACCAGAGGATGGGTTACGAAAGAAGGGAATTAGGGAGGTATTTGCCGGATTTCCCGACGCCCCGACTGGTTCTCCAGTCGGTTTCTGGTGTCACCTGAAAGTGACACTCCAGGTGCGATTGGGAGGGCGTGTGGGTTGAGGCGGGGGGCGAAAAGTGAGGCGAGAAAGACCGCCAATCACCCGCCGAGGGTGATCGAACCTTCCTCTTCGGCCTTCATCAACAGTTGCATGATCTCCTTCCGCGCGTCGTCCACCTGGGCGGCGGACACCGACCCGAGCAGCGACAACTCTTCCTGCAACAGTTCGCGGGCACGCCCCGACAGGTTGCCCGTCACCTTGGCGGTCACGGCGTCGTCGGCCCCCTTCAGGGCGGTGGCGATGGTCTTCAGGTTGAGCTGCTGGAGCATCCCTTGCAGCGGGCGGTCTTCCACCGTGGCCAGGTCGGCGAACTTGAACAGTTTCTCCTTCACGCGGGTGGTCAGTTCCGGGTCGGTCTCGCTCATCGTCTTGAAAACGGCCGAGCGGTCGGCCCGTGGGAGTGCCCGGAGTATGGCGGCGAGGTCGGCAATGCGGGTGTCCGGTGGGGTTTGGGCTGGCTGCTCGGCCAGCCGCTGCCCCTTGTCCACGATGGCCCGCGCCAGCTTCTGGATGAGAGTGTAGTTGCGCGATCCGGGCTGGCTGAACCGCATGGCCACCTGCACACGCAGGTCGGGCGGCAGCCCTTTCATGATGTCGCCGGCGGTGTCGGTATCGAGGACGGTCAAGACCAGGGCGGTGGCCGCAGCCGGCTCGCCCTCGAGCACCTTCAGCAACTTGTCGGGCGGCAGTTCGCGGAGTTCGATGACCGGGTCCGGGGGCGGCGGCGGGCCGGGAGGGGGGCCACCGGGCCGCGAGCCTTTCGCCCCGCCTCCGGCCACCGGGCGGTATTCCCCGGCCGCGGGGGCCGTCAGCGCACGGGCGCGGTCGGCGATGCGGAGCAGGTCGAAGAACTCGGTCAGGGCCGGGTCGAGTTCGTCGGGCGGAGGGGCGGACGGCGGGGTGGGCAGGCCGGAGCGCAGGCGTGCGGCGGCGGCCGGGTCGAGCCGGCCGAGCACCTGTTCGGCCACGTCGGGCGGGAGTGCCCGCAACAGCGTGACCGCCATTTCTTCGCCCGTTCGGGCCGCCATCGTCTGGGGCGCTCCACTCATGGGTGTGGCCTAGCTTACCCGCCCGGCGGCCCGAGTAACAACCCGAACGCCGCGGCGGCGCGGGCCGGGTCCGTGCGGGCGGTCTCGACGAACTTGTCGAGCTGTTCCTGCCGCCGCTGCTCCGGGGTCGTGACGGTGGCGGCGGTCGGCGTGCCCGCGGGGGTCGTGGGCGTACTCTCGTTCGCCACCTTCGGACGGCGGCGGAACAGGAGCAGCCCGAGGGCGGACATCGCCATCACCACCGAAACCGCCAGGCTGATGTTCCGGGCCAGTTCGACGTACGCGGCCATCCGCTGGATGCGGGTGGTCTCTTCGTCCGGGTCGCTCACCGACGGCGGCGGTTCGCCGAGCCGCTCGTTCACCACCTTCACGCTATCGCGACCGGTTTTGAACCCGATGGCGTTCTGGATGATGGCTTCGGCGTCGGCGACCGAAACGGTCTTCGCGGCCGGCTGCCCTTCGACCGCCGGCGGCGGGGTGAGGTCCACGAACGCGGCCACCGTCAGCCGCGTGATCGCCCCACTCTTCTCCTCCATCTCCCGCACCAGCGAGGAGGTGTTGTAGTCGGTCTGGGTCACCTCTTCGTTCGTGGACCCGCTGCCGCCGCTGGCGCCGCCCGCCTGCCGGATGTTGCTCCCCGCCCCGGCGATGCCTCCCCGCGGGGCGGAGGTCGATTTGGTGGTGTTGCTCCGCTCCGCCCGCGGCACCGTGCCGTCTTTCGGGTAGGTCGTCTGAAGCTCCTTCACCTTCTGGTAGTTCAGGTCGGCGCTCACCTGCACCACCGCCCGCCCCGGCCCCAGGTGGGCCGTCAGCATCGCCTGCGCCTTCTGCGCGAGGTACTGCTCCAGGTCCCGCCGCTGGTCGATCAGCCCCGCCGCCATCTCGTCCTTCTCACCCGCACGCGGGTCGGAGAGTGGCCGCCCGGTGGAATCGATCACCGTCACGTATTCTTGCTTCAGCCCGTCCACGCTCCGAGACACCAGTTGCACCACGCTGTTCGCCTGCACCCGGTTGAACGTGGCCCCCGGCTTCAGTTTGAGTACCACGCTGGCGGTGGTCGGCCTCTGGTCGCGGAGGAAGGTGGACGGCTCCGGGCGGGCGATGATGACCCGCGCCGACGCCACCGAGTCGATCTGCATGACCGACCGGGCCAGCTCCACCTGGAGCGCCCGCACGTAGTTCACGTTCTGCTGGAACGGCGTGGTGGTGAGGCTGGACGTGTCGAAGAGCTCGTACCCCTTGCCGCCCCCGCGGGCGGGCAGCCCTTCGGCCGCCAGTACTACGCGGGCCTTCGAGTGCAACTCCTTCGGCACCAGGATGGTGTGACTGTCCTTGAGAGTGTGCTTGATGCCCTTGGATTCCAGCAGGGTGGTGACGGCGGCGGCGTCTTCCTCGGCGAGTGGGGTGGGGAAGAGAGACACCCCGTCACCGGACTGGTTGAAATAGACGAACGCGCCGATGCCGCCGACCGCCAGTACCGCCGCCGCGATGATGAGGATGCGGACGACGAGGCCCAGCCCCCGCCAGTAGGTGCGGAACTGATTCCAGATGCGGGTGAGCATTTCCATGACAGTCCGTTGTCAGTCAAAGTGCTCCGCACCCTCCGGGTGCGGTTCGGATCCGCACCCGGAGGGTGCGGAGTACTTTTCACACCTGCATCCGCTGCACTTCCTGGAAGGCGTCTGTCAGGCGGTTCCGCATTTCCAGGATCAGCCGGAAGGTGAGATCGGCCTGGGCGACGGCCATACTGACCGTGTGCAGGTCTTGCGACTGCCCGCTGGCCAGCGAGGCGACGGCCGCGTCCGCCCCGGAAGAGGCCGTCGCGTTCTGCGCGATCACCCCTTGCAACAACTGCGCGAACCCGCTGCCGGCCGGGCCGGCGGCGTCCGGCCGGGCGGACGGCGTGAGGGGGGCGAGCGGGGCGAGGGAGCCGAGAGAAGACACCGCCATACGTTACCCCCGGAGAATGAGCAGCGCCTGTTCGTTCAGCGTGCGGAAGGTTTGAGCCGCCCGCAGGTTGGCCTCGTAGGCCCGGCTGGCGGTCATCAGGTTCACCATTTCCATCGGCAGGTTCACGTTCGGCAGCGTCACCATGCCTTCGGCATCGGCCTCCGGGTGGCCAGGCATGTGCACACGGTTGAGCGGCGTTTCCGTGTCTTCCACCAGATCGACCGCCTGCACCCCGCCGAAGGTCGGCGCCCCGGCGGACCCGCCGAGCACCTCCGCGAACACCACCTCTTGCCGGCGGAACGGCCCGCCGTTGGCCGACTTGGTCGAGTTCGCGTTGGCGATGTTGTTGGCGATCACTTCCATGCGGTACCGCTCGGCCGACAGACCGCTGCCGCTGATGGCCGATGCCGCGAACATGTCCGAGAAGGGCATGGGATGCTCCGGGGTTACCTGCCACTGACGGCCGACCGCAACGACGCCATGCGACTCGCCACGATCTGCGCCGCCGCCTGGTACAGCAGCCCGTTCTTCGTCAGGTCGCCCATCTCGCGGTCCAGGTCCACCGTGTTGCCGTCCACCCGTTCGGGGCCGTCGGCCACCACCACCGTGGGCGACACGGCCGCCGGCGACCCGCCCGGCGTGCCGAGCGCCTTCGCCATCTCGCCCTCGAACTCGACCGCCATCCGCCGATAGCCCGGCGTGTTCACGTTGGCCACGTTCTGCGCGATCACCTTCTGTCGCAGTGCGGCGGCGTCCATCACGCGCTGGAGAACGTCGATGCCGAAGGCGGAAGGAGTCATGTCGGGTTCATCGGCCGAATGGGGCCGCGAGTTGAGTGATTGAGCCGAATACGCCGGTGGCTTGCACGCTTTCTCGCGCCGAGTGGGGAAATGGGCTAAACTCGGTAGAATGGAACCGAACCCGCTGCAACTGGCGAACGCCATGACCACGCCCCAATCGGCGGCGGTGGCGCAGTTGTACCGGTTGGTGGCGGGCGACATCTCTCAAGTGCCCACCGGTCAGACGTTGCCCGCAACCGTGGTGAAGGCGACCGCCGGCGAAACGGTGCTCTCACTTGCCGGGCAACAGGTGACGATCAAGGGCACGGTGCCCGCCAACGTGGGCGAGGTGGTGAACGTCCGCGTGCAACCGGGGGCGAAACCGACGGTGGCGGTGGTGGGTGGTGTTGGGACCTCACCCCCCGTCCCCCTCTCCCAGGGGAGAGGGGGTGATCAAGGGGCGGAGATCCCTGATACCTCGACGGACGCGCCACAAGCTTCGCAGGTTGAACACCCCCTCTCCTCTGGGAAAGGGGGACGGGGGGTCAGGTCCGAAGCGATGTCGGCCCCCCCACAGCGGGCGAACGTTGGCATCGGAGCGTATCGTCAACCGCCCCCCACCGAACCGACCGTCGTGGATGTGATTGCCCGTGAGCCGGGTGGTCAGTTCCGCGTGCGGATCGACGGCCGCGAGGCGACCGCCACCAGCTCGCAGCAGTTGCAACCGGGCGGGCGGTACGTGGTGCAAATCGACCGCACCCCGGCTGGCCTCGTTCTCCGTCCTCTGCCCGATTCGCCACAGCTTCCCGCTCGAGTTGCGACAGCCATCCTCCGCACCGACAAGCCGCCGCCTCTCGGCGAAACGCTGCCGTCACTGGTGAAGGAGTTGACCCAGGCCGCCGGAGAGTCTCTACCCGCTCCGCGGGCGGGTTCCACTGCCAGCAACGACACCCAGAAGGCCGCCGCGGTGGTGAAAGAGGTGGCGGTGAAGTTGCTCCCGTCGCCCGACGAAGCGCCGACCGCCCACAAGATCAAGCAGTTGGTGGAAGACGGCGGCACGCACTTCGAGGCGAAGCTGGCCCGCGCCGCCGACACTTCTCGCCCCGACCGCCCGGCCCTACCGACCCCGAACACCGACCTGAAAAGCGGGCTGCTCTCGCTGGCCCGCACGGTGACGGACCTGTCCGCCGCGTTCCCCGCCGCCGCCGCCACGCTCGACGGAATCGAACGCCAACAGGCCGTCAACGTGTTGGCGCAGCAGTCCGGCGGCATGGCGGTGGTTCAGATTCCCTTCCCCGACGGCCCGCACTGGCGGACGCTCGGCCTGGGCATCGAACCCGACCACAACAGCCAGCCCGACTCCGCCGGTCGGCCGACCGCCTTCCGCGTGATGATGCACGTCCCGCTGACCACGCTGGGCGAAACGTGGATCGACGCCTCGGCGGAGGCGACCCGCTTGCGGGCGGTGTTGTACGTCAGCGATGCGGAAGCGAGGGACCGCGTGCGGGCGGAATTGCCCGAGTTGCGAAGCGAGTTACAGGCCGGCGGGTTCGGCGAGGTGCTGCTCGACGTGCGGCCGGCGGTGGACCTGACCGAATCACAGCGGCGGAAGGCGAACGCCATCCGGGAAGGCGTGCCCGAAGGCGTCGGGCTAACAAGGCGGAACCCAGCATGGCCGACCCGAAGAAGCGAGCGGTTGCGTTGAAGTACGAGCCGACCGGCGGCGGGGCGCCGAAGGTCGTGGCGAAGGGCCGTGGCGCGATCGCCGAGAAGATTCTGGAGTTGGCCCGCACGAACGGCGTCGCCGTCCGCGAAGACCCGGCCCTGGTGACGGTGCTGAGCAAGTTAGATGTCGATCAGGAAATCCCGCCGCAACTCTACGCCGCCGTCGCCGCCATTCTGGCGTTCTTGTACAAGGCGAACCGGCCGGTGTAGCCGCACTTCTCCTGAGGGCTGAGGAGCCGACACACGTTTCGGAGTTTCCCCTCTCCCGGCCGTTCTCGCTCCGCTCGAACGTCCACCCTCTCCCTCAAGGGGAGAGGGTTTCACATGGCGACCGTTCCGAGAGATCGGAGGGGTTCACAGCGCGAACGGCACGCCCTCTCCCCCTGGGGGAGAGGGTCGCCGTGGAGCGGAGCGACACGG